>JAAZKR010000065.1 GCA_012799725.1 Oligosphaeraceae bacterium
CTTTGCGGTTATCTTTGCGTCCTTTGCGGTTATCTTTGCGTCCTTTGCGGTTATCTTTGCGTCCTTTGCGGTTATCTTTGCGTCCTTTGCGGTTATCTTTGCGTCCTTTGCGTCCGAAGACTGAGGTACAGGATCCTTTTCACATCGGACTATATTCATTTACACAACGGAGGATATTGCCTATATATTAAATATGTCGTACCGATTGCGCGGACTTTTATTCTTTAATTGCCGTGCCAGATTTTTTTGCCAATGGCGTTGCTAATTTTTGAACTTATCGAGGAGCAAGGATTTAGACGTGTATTCATGTTCATTGGGCAACGCGTATTGCCCGTTTTGAACCAACTCGATAGTTTTTTCATTCATGTGTGAAAGGAGTTCATGCCATGGCTAAAGTTACAGCAATTTCCACATTAGGATGGTCAAAATATACGATACAGGAGGCATTTACTGCAATGGCGGCACGCGGCTTCCGCCGCATTGAGATTGCGAGCTTCGGCGAATACTGCTGGCACTTCAATGAAACTCCCAGCCCTGAAGAGCTGAAGGCACTGCTTGACAAATACCAATTCACTCCTGTGAACCTAAATTTCTGCACTGTGGTCTATGATGCGTCCTCCTCCGATGGCGCCGGCCGTTTCCTTGCTGACTGGACCGCAAAGCTCCCTGCATTAGAAAAGGCAGGCATTCCAATGATGTGCATGCACTTCGGCGCCAGAAACCAGCGTGATGACGTGGAGCATCAGCTTGATGTTATTGCCACCGCATTCGATGAACTGGCTAGACGCGGCAAGGATTATGGCGTAAAACTCGTGATTGAAGCACCACACCTGTACCAGCTCTATTGTCGCCCTGAAACTGTTCTCAAGGTGGTGGATAAAATGAGTTCCGATAATTTCGGCGTGCTGGTCGATGCTTCACATTGGGGTATTATCGGATACGATATTGACGAGTATTTTGCCAGACTAGGCAAGCGCTTGGCACATATTCATTTGCGAGACTCAACCGGGGAAGATACCGCCGACAGGCGTCAGATGCTGGAACTTACCCCAGGTGATGGCATCGTTGACTTCAGGAAATTTGGCGATGCACTAGACCGGGCAGGTTATACCGGCGATGTCTCGCTGGAATTCGAATATCGTGATGTTTCGCTGGAGGACATCGAACATGAGTTTGACAAGGGAATAAGCTGGCTGCGCAAATGCGGCTGGGAATTCCCCGAAGGCGTCCTTCCGAGCGTGTGAGAAATAGGACAATTGAAAATCAGGATCGTTTTAAGCCAATGTAACGCCAAGAAATAAAAGCGATTTTCATTTTAATGTTAGGATATAAGCTTGTTTTTACGCTAGTAGAAAGGTGGCTGCAAGTAGAATGTCTTTTGACAGATGGATTTCAGCCAGTGATTTTACGAAGGAGTTAAAAAGCAAATGGGCAGATTGACAGGGAATTTGGTTGTATCAGGTGATCTGTATTTCGGAGAATTGACGACAGCGGGTGCTGTGATTAGCGGTATTACCCGGCATGGGGAGGCACGTTCCGGGGAACCGTTGATCATTCCGGGCTTTATTGATCTACATTTTCATGGATTGGGTCCCTATGGCACAGAGAGCCTGGATTCGCTGCGGGGAATCGCTGAATTTGCACCGCGTACCGGAACAACCGGAATATGCCCGGCAGTTTCCCCTGATCGCTGGGAAAAACTGCTTGCCTGTGTGCAAAATGGCGCCATTCTGGCAAAAAGCGAACCTGTCGGTGCGCATTTCCTTGGCACGCACCTGGAAGGACCCTTTATAGCACCGGAGGCAAAAGGTGGGATGAATGAGCAATATCTGCGTGCTGCTTCTATTTCGGAGTTGGAAGCCTTGCTGGAGGCCGCAGAAGGCACTGTACGGGTATTGACTCTGTCGCCGGAGATTGCCGGCGCTATGGAATTAATCCGCCTGGCATGCAGCAGAGACGTGCAGGTTTCTATCGGGCACACGCATTGCACCTTGGAACAGTTTTCTCAGGCCGTATCAGCCGGAGCCAGGCAAGTCTGCCATTTGTTTGATACTTTTGAAGGACGGACGGTGCAAGGAGGAGTCAGCCAGCCCTGTTTGGCAGATGCGGTCTTGCTCGATGACCGGGTTTTCGTGGAAATCATTGTGGATGGGCATCATGTGCCTCCGATGCTGATCGAGCTGGCCAGGCGCTGCGCCGGCGCAGCAAGAATCATTGCAATTACCGACTGCACGCAGGGGACCGGTTTGCCGGACGGGGTATATCGAAAGAGTGACGGGCGTGAATTCCGCTTGACTAATGGTGGGGTCTGCCGACTTACAGATGGTTCCAACAATATTGTCGGGTCCTGCCTGACGATGGATGCAGCTTTCCGGAATCTGACAGGAAAATTTGGTTTCAGCATTCCGGAGGCATCCCTGATGTTGTCCGGCAATCCGGCTCGAGCCTTGAAGGCGCACGATCGCACTGGCGAACTGCGCGTGGGGCTTCAGGCCGACATTACGGTCCTGGCGCCGGGAACCCATCAAGTTGAAAGATGCTTTGTTAACGGGAGATGTGTTTTCCAAAGCAACCAGCAGCAGACAGCAGGCTAATATGCATATGCGGATGCGAGGCTTAAATTAGGCATAGCCTGGCGACACGACCTGTTTTTTGCACGAAAATCCCGTTTACATCTGGAAGGCTTTTGTAGCAAAGTCCAGTAGCCAGACCCAATCATAGGCTGCAATACCGTGATTTTCCCTGCGGCGGACATAGCCGAGGTAAGGGCCAATTGCCGAAGTGTCAAAATAGTCCGGATAAGCCTTACCCGGCATACCCGGAAGTTTTAGAAACTCCCAGGCGGGCGATGCGGCGCGGCAGGCCAGATATTCGCCTTTGGTATCCATCCAGTCATTGGGTCCAAAGCCCTGCACCAGAACGCGACGGGGAGCGATGGACGCTAGCAGCAAGTGCTGATCAAAATTCAGCAAAAGCGGAGGGTTTTTCGCATATTTTGCGTAGGCTTTGCAGTACCAGTGAGTAAACATCCGCATTTCTGTTCCGATACACTCTCCGAAATCCCGTTTTGCAAGGCAGATACCGCCCCCACCGCACTGGTTCGGCACGCAAACTGCAAAACGTTCGTCTCTTGCGGCAGCTAGAAAGGCGGCCTTGCCCAAGCGGGAACAGCCTGTGACTACGGACTTGCTGGCATCCAGTTCGGGGGTCTGTTCGGCCAGGTCCAATCCGCGTGAGAGACTCCAGGCCCAGGCGCCTAGCGCAGTAGGATTATCAGTCCTGTTTTCATCCCGTTTCCCCCACAGGGAGAATACTCCAGTATACGCGAAACTTTGCTGGTTGTACTTGGGGTCAGTTTCCTTGGCAGACGGATCAGGGGAGACTTCAGAGTAGCAGGCGCTCATCACCGCAAAGCCACGAGCCAGCAACATGCCGATGGGAAAGACGGTATCGGAGCGTGGATCGCACATTATGCCCCGGGTCTTTTCCGAAGAGCAATGGCCGTCCGTACGTGGTCCTTTGCGCACCCATCCTGTGGGAACTGGGATTTCTTGATCATATACAAGTTCATGATTTCCCCGGTAGTTCAGAAAAAGAATAACAGGAACCGGCTTTTTGGCGTAGCGCGGACGAAATACTATCCAGCGGATAGAAGGTCCCGATTTATCCTGTTTGAACCACATTTGGTATTGACTGCGCACGGCAAAACCTGCCAGTGCCTCGCTACACTCCTCCACTTTTTCCACGACCAGCGCCTCTGGCTTCGGGGGTTCCTGCCCGTACATCTCACGGGCGAAAATATCCAGTATTTCTGCACGGCGCCTGGGCCATTGCTCCGCTGAGGTCAATTTCGTGCCGTCGGCAAATGTCAGAGGGTCCTCCAGCGTAAACGGTGCTACTTTTTCCTCATCATAATTGGGCTGATCGTAATCTGGACGAATGGCGGGGGTCTCTTCAAACATGGCTGGCTCCTCAACAAACTTGTGAAAATCTGTATCCCGAAAGTATAGCTGCGAATGACAAAAATGCAATACGCTAAATCTTGTGATATGAAATTTGAAGCACATAGGCTTTTGATGGCTCGGTTTGATGCGACCCGTGGCTAGTTATCTGTGAGCAAGTGCCTTTACAAGGCACAGTTTTTTGAGGGGGCATTTCTTTTTGGGCTAAAAGGCAATCCTTGCGGTGAATGAAGAAGTTTCTGTTGCGGCTGTCCAGCTGTTGGAAACGTTTTGCCAAGCTACATCATCGACTTTAAGCGGAAAATGTTCCGGCACAATAATGCGCGTGCCTTTGGGCACTGGTTGCTTCCAATGCACAGTAAGATGCCCATCTTGACAATCAAGATGCGTCATACCATGTTGAGTACGCAAGGAATGCACAAAAAAATCGCCGTCGGCATTTTCGAAATCTAATGGAGAAATACTACCCAAAAGGGTGATCGAATTGCCGGCTTCCAGGTACAGGCGTTCGATGAACATTCGCAGGATGCGCCCGCTATTGCTGGCATTGGGCTGCCAGGGCGTGAAAGCGGCATCATGCGTCGAAAGGCGTTCCTGTGAAAGGTATAAATCTGGAGTCATTGTGAATTCGCTGACAACTTTGGCGCTCATCCAGGCCTGTTTCCATTGTCCCAGTTGGATGTAGGAGCGATGCATGCTGGTCTCAAAGTTTCCAATGTACATAACGCCATCAAAAATAGGCGCCCAGAAAAGGCCGTCACTCATGTTTCGCTCGTGGTAATCGAGATATGGCCCTACCCAATCATCACTTGGCGAGGAGAATCCGCTCATCAAAAATTTGATTGCTCCCAGGCATCGGAAACTCAGTGCTATCACCCCTTTATTGCCGAGTTTGCGGTCGACAAAACCATCTGCACGGCGCGTACTGCGAATCGCTATTTCTATATCTGCCCGATACTGTTTGACTTCGGGACTTATTTCAGCATATATTTCGGGCGCAAATTGCTGCAACACAAGCAGGAAATGTTCAAGTCCGACGCAGGAATAATTGTCAGTGAACGAATATATAAAACCGGCATCGCCATCTGTTGCGCAGGCATGTGGCATCAGTCCGAAAGCAAAGGCGCGTGTGCCGTCTTCATTGTAACGCCTGGTTGCTTTCACTTCACGCAGTATCCAGTTGGCGGCACGTATCATCTTAGGCAGATATTGCCTGGCAAAATCCTTGTCCTGCGAGTACAAGATGTAATCGGATGCCAGGAGCAGCGCCGATCCGGTCGCATTGGCCCAGCGTGGTCCGGTTGTGCCAATGGCACCATCCAGCGACGTGAATTTTCCTTCCGGTGGGAAACCTCCGTCCTGCAAGGTGAAAATATACTCCAGGATGCGGCGGACCGGCTGGAAGCAGCCAACCTTTACCATTGGGCAGAGTGCTTCCATGGCCTCCCATACCCAGACATAGAAACGTTCCGAACTGCCACCTTGACAAGGTTGGACGATTTCGCCATTGCCTGGTGTTTGCAGTTTCAGCATCAGCTGTTCCACTGAATATTGCTGAACTAGGAATCGCCGGTTGTCTGCGGCATTGCCCAGGTTAATCTGGCAGCGACCTTCTTGCCTCGATAGCTGGTCTTGCCGCAGGTTTGCCAGCACCTCGTTAAATTTAAACACTGTATCGAGGGCTTTCAGCCCAAATGTGCAGTGCAAGGTCAGGGTTTGAGTCTCTTGAGGTGCGAGGCTGGCAGTCAATTTCAATGCGTCATCAATATGGGTTAACGCCATTTCTGGGTGCACGAAATAAGGGAAGCTGCAGCCAAACCCTTGGTTGTAGTCTTCAGGCTTGAAATCGGCATTGCAGACATGCTCGACAGTAAAATTCTGGTTTTCTGTGACAACAGGCGGTTCGGCAGGCGGTTGGGCAGCAGCCCAGCGCGCGGCGTCCCAGCGGAAAGAAACGTAGTGGTAGTCAAACACATCGCTTTCCAAAGGTTCGCAATAACGGCACCAAATGGTGGCTTTTTGCCCCTTGTCGGAATGGTTTTTAACCGTGACGCGTACGTATAGTGTGCTATCGCTGGGCTCAACGGCATAAGTAAAGTTATATTCAATTTTTTGCGCTTTCAGGGTTGCCGAAACCGCAGCGATTGTATCATTCAGGCGTGAAAGTTGGATTTGCCTGAAGTCCGGGACAAAAGCCGGTTCGCCCAAGGCGAAACTCAAGAGTTTGATACGCATCTGCTGCCGACGTAGCCAATCCGCCTCCGTTCTGCTTCCCATCCCTGGCGGCACCGGCAAATAGTAGGCATTCAAAGCGCAGTCACAATATAATAAATGGTCAGACAAAGGCATATTCAATGGGATGTGTACTGAATAAGGCTTGGCGATGTATGGCAGGTCCAGGGTTTGCAGACGACCCCAGGATAGCTCGCCTAATGCTTTGTAGCTCAGTTTACGCATCTTGTTTGACCATTTTATTATTTTTGGATTTCCGGGACTTTCCAAGGGGCGATTTTAACCTGCGGGACATCGTTTGCTTGTTTTGGCCCCTTAACCCTAAAAAAAGCAGTCAAAGCTGAGGTTTAGTCCTAATGAATTTACTCTCAAGTAATTGTAAAACTTATGTTATTCATCTTGTTGGTGAACAGGGTGTTTTCCGTGCTGCTATTGCTCGATTTCTTCTTGTTATGAAAGATTTGCTGGCAACTTTTCTTTAATCGTTGTCATACAATCTCTTTACGAGGTGGCCTCACTCGGCTTCTTCTCTGGCCGATACGGCAAATCCATCATGAAGTGGCGCCTTCCAGGCGCCGATTTTAGGGGGTGATCCTGCCTCGGGTTCGGTCACCTGAGGTTATGCATGGTGCAGCCCTTGTCAGGGCTCAGTCGCCTTTTGGCCTCTGTCCGTATTTGGCCTGTTGAGCGTTACCGGGTTGGAGGAGATGACTCCATCACAAGCGTCTGTCAGGTTCAGGCTGGAAATGCTGCCCTTCCCCTCCGGGAGAGGGGCTCGGGGTGAGGGCAGTCATAGTCGCCTTTCGGCTTCAGTCCGCATCGGAAGAAGCTCTGATTATCGGTCAAGAGGAAAAGTCAACTGCTTTTTTCAGGTTTATAAGCGAATGCTGATTTCACGTGCCTTGCATGCAAAAAGAAGAAAAGGAAGTTTTCATGGAATTACGTCATGCTCTGAGCATAGCAGGCTCGGACTCCGGCGGCGGTGCCGGCATACAGGCCGATCTTAAAACCATGGCCGCACATAAGGTTTTCGGCATGAGCGCCATTGTTGCGGTAACCGCACAAAACACTCAAACCGTAAGCGCCGTACATGATTTGCCCGCCGAAATGGTGCGGAAACAAATAGATGCGGTGTTTAGTGACATACGTGTAGATGCGGTAAAAATAGGCATGCTCTCTTCCGTAGAGCTTATCCAAACCGTAGCTGCCTGTCTGCGCCGCTGGCAACCGCCCTTTGTCGTCCTGGACCCGGTCATGGTCTCCAAAAGTGGCTGCGCCCTGTTGCGTGAAGAAGCTGTGAGCACGCTCCGCGAAGAACTGCTGCCCTTGGCTGATTTGATCACCCCTAATATGCCTGAGGCTACAAAACTATGCGGCATAAAGATAGATACTCGCCAGCAGATGCTCAGTGCCGCTCGTGCGCTGCAACAAAAAGGCGCAAAGGCAGTATTGCTCAAAGGCGGACATAGCAGCGAACATGCTGATGACCTGCTATGCGATGGCGAGAAGGAAATCTGGCTATGCGGCACACGCATAGAAATGCGCAACACCCATGGCACCGGCTGTACCCTCTCCTCAGCCATCGCTGCAAATATCGCCAACGGCATGGGCCTGGCAGAAGCCTGCCGCCGTGCTAAAGAATATGTGCGACGTGCCATCGCAGCCAACTTGGATATAGGCAAAGGCTGTGGCCCGCTACATCATTTCGTGGACTGGTACTGAATGTAAAATATCGTTGACGGCAGGTTCAAACTTTCAAAAAACGGCAACACTTTAGTCCCGGTTGAGCTTGCTTTATTTTTTTTAAGGTGTATATAATATTAGGTCAGATTTTTTTAGTAGCAAGCCGGAAACGGCAATCAACCCAAATCAAAAAGAGGAAAAACAATGGCAGTAACCATTCCAAGAGAAGAGTATTTTGCAAGGGTGCGCACCATGCAGGGTCTGATGAAGGAAAACGGCTTTGACGCTGTGCTGGTGCACGGCATGGAGTCGGATTGCGGTTCCGTGCGCTACTTCTCAGATTACTGGCCCACTTTCGAGGCCGCCGCCGTGCTTATCCCCGCCAACGGCGAGGCTTTTCTGCTGGCAGGGCCTGAAAGTGGACTGTATGCCAAGGGACGCAGCATCCTGCCCAATATTGAACTCATGATCGAGTATCGCGAATCGGCAGACCCTGAGTATCCGGGCCTTAAAGTTGCCACTTTCCCGGAAGTCTTCAAAAAGGCCATGGGTGCTACCCCACCGAAGAAGCTGGGGCTGATCAGCTACAGCATTACCCCCATACATATCTGGGACAGCCTGAAGAAAAGCTTCCCCACAATGGAACTCGTACCGGCTGACTTCCTTATCCGCGAGATGCGTACTTACAAGAGCGACAATGAAATCGCCTGTATGCGCGAAGCATTCCGCATCGCTGAGTTGGCGGTTGACTCCATACTCGCTGAAATCAAGCCCGGCATGACCGAACTGCAAGTCATCGGTATCGCTCAGCGCGAACTCTATAAGCACGGTGCTGAATACGAGGGACACTCCCTCTATGCCTTCTGCGGCAAAAACACCTGCAATGCCATCTCGAGACCCACTCACAACCTGATCGTCGAGAACGAGGTCATTCAGATCAATATCGGCGCAAGGGTCTGCGGCTACACCTCAAGCGTTGGTCTGCCTTTCTCAATTGGGCCGCTGTCTGCTGAAAAGCGTGATCTCATTGAATTCGGCCTGCGCGCCCACAAGAAGACCTTTGACTTGCTCAAGGGCGGGCGTATTTCCGGCGATGTGGTTGCCGAGTACTATGACTGGGTTGAAAAAGAAGGCTATGCCAAATACATGCTTTACGGCCCCTGCCATAGCATCGGCATGATGGAAGTGGAATACCCCTGGATGGAAAAAACCTCCAAGTATCCGTTGAAAAAGAACATGACCTATCAGGTGGACACCTTCTTCTACGACGGCGACCGCTTCGGCCTGCGCTGGGAAAACGGCGCACTGATCACGGCAGACGGCGTTGAAAAGCTTTCGTCCAGACACATGAAGTACACCGAACTCTGATACGCAAGTCAGTAAACTAGACCAAAGGCAGGATGTGGTATGCATTCCCATCCTGCCTTTTTTAACCCGGAGCCACCCCGAACCACAAGCCATTAATTATGAAAAGCCCTTTCTTCATTTTTTTGCTAGCTGCCTCGCTCTGTGTCAGTCTCTATGCCCAGCTAAGTCCGGAACAGGTTGAAATTGTTGACAAGGCCTTGCAGCAGATAAGCTCGCTGCATGAGCATGACTTCAGCGTGCACATGGTCTCGCCCGAATTGGGTAAGCTTTTTGCTGCACAGATAAAAGAACAAAGTACCAAGATGGGCATGCCCATAGATTTGAGTGTAGAGCACTTTATCTTAATCTGGAAAGATGGCAAGCAGGACTGTCAGGTCAAACTTGGCGAGGCCACTCCCATGCGAGACATGCTCGAGCCGCAAGCTAACAATATGCTGAGCTCCACCGGCATAGGCAAACTGCTCTCTGAAGGCACTTTCATGGCCTTGCGGCAGACCGCCGACTATCTCAAAGGTAACCAGGACAACATTAAACTGGAAAATGACAGTGAGGCTAACTGGGATTTTGCCGGTGATCAAGACCTAGGTAGCTTTGCAGGTCAAAACATGCGTAGAATACGCTTCCGCATCAAAAAAGATAACGGCAGCCTTATTGCCTTTATAGCTGAAACCGAAGAAGGCAAGCGTTTTAGGGTACTCATCAACATGCAGCAGACCCCCGATGGCAGTATCTTTTATCCCGACCGGCTCAAATTAGACAGCAATATGAATGTGAATGTGCAGGGAATCAAGCTGCCGCAAACCATCAACGCAAAATTCACAAACTACGAATTCGATCAGAAGTAAAGAAAAAATAGTACGAACAACACATTTTACATTGCTAATCCGGGCAATCTGTGAGAAAAAGGGAGAAAAGATGTCATCAACTGCCTTAAATTGTCGCCATGGCATTGTATGTTACCTGCCTGATGATCCCTTCGGCTATTTCGGCTGGCCAAGCATTGCCTGCCAAGCGGATGGAACGATTGTAGTAGCAGCCTCCGGTTTCCGCAAGGCGCATGTCTGCCCTTGGGGGAAAACCATCATCTGCCGCAGCACGGACAACGGCAAGTCGTGGACATCACCCCAAGTCATCAATGATACTCCGCTAGATGACCGCGACGCCGGCATCATCAGCCTTGGTGGACAGCGCTTGGCATTAACCTGGTTCACCTCCAATACAACCGTATACTTAAAACCGGACCCGCAAACAGGATGGGCACCGGAACTCAGGGAAACAGGTGTCATCCTGGACACTTGGACGACCGAAATGTGCTCACGGCATATCGGCTCCTGGATACGCATCAGCCCGGATGGCCATTACTGGGGAGAAACGTTGCAGGCACCGGTCAACACCCCACATGGTTTTATCATCCTCAAAGATGGTTCCTGGTTATATCTTGGCAAAAAATGGGATATAGACCTGCGTACCGCGCTACATATCCACAATACCCCGATTCAGGCCTGTCGTTCGATGGATGAAGGGAAAACCTGGGAAATGCTGGGTGCGGTCCCCCTGCCCCCCGGCCTGAACAATGACCTTGTACATGAACCCCACGTCATTGAACTCAATGACGGCAGCCTGCTCGGCGCAATCAGGGCACATGCCCCTCTGCGAACCATCTTGACCCATTCTTATGATGGCGGCAAAACCTGGAGCTGTGCTGAAGATATCGGTATCCCCGGTGCACCCCCACACCTGCTGCGGCATTCCTCCGGTGCCATTATTCTCGTTTATGGCTACCGCCTGGAACCATTCGGCCAGCGTGTCATGATCAGCTGGGACGAGGGGAAAACCTGGCAGAAAGACCTGATCCTCCGTGATGACGGCCCAAATCTCGATCTGGGATACCCAGCATCCATTGAACTGCCCGATAACAGCATTCTAACCATCTATTATCAGGCACTGAAAGCCGGCGATAAAACTGGAATACTCTATACAAAATGGCAACTGCCGACGCAAATGTAAAAAAGTCATAGAGAATGTGATATCCTCGATCCGCGAGGTAAAGGCTTTTCTGCACTGTCCGCCTACTTTACTGGCATAGCAGCCCAATCAGCGGAGGCTAGCTACGCGCGGCTGTCTATCTGCTCGCGCGCAAAACCACCCCTGCCCCACCTTAGAAACGCAGCCACAAGAATATCATCATGGGCAACGAATGCCCACAGCTAAAAATGCTGGCCGCACCGATGAAAAAGGCCATGGCATCTTGCTGTCCGAGAAAACCCTGACGGAATTTCCGGAGGAGCACATTACCGCCTGCAATCGGTGCCGATGTTGAAAGCGGTTGCTACCCCATAACATCATTAGGAAAAGACAGGGACGCAGGCGCTCTCAAAACACCGCGCACCACGTCCCTGCCCCCTGCACCCTACTCAGCTTCAGTCTTGAATATTGTGCCTAAAGATCCGATTTCCCCTTTCTCAAGCAATTGCAGCCAATAAATGATGAACATTTTTTCAGCGTACTGCTGCTTTGACGCGTTTTGAACAGGAATTTCTCGTATCGCCTTTAGACGTTCTCCAAGATCAGTAATTCCTGCCAGTGTCTCGTGGCTTAAAATCTTGTCCATTTCACGGTTGATATCATCGATTACGCCCGTAACAAGTGCATCGGCAATTTCATCGTCTGTCAACGCTTCACCCTTGGCAAAAACCTCATCTAGACAATCGATGCAAAACTTTTCGATCTCGGCAATGTGATCTTCCTCAAGACGATCCATAATCGAGTCCGCAAAAGTCTCAATCTGTTTTTTCAATAGATTCGATGCAACTGGGATCAACTCCCCAACCGATTGCGCTGTATGTGTGACTATACTTGCGGCAAAAGGCTGCATGTTCTCCTTCAGTTTCATGCGTAATTCAGGAAGGGAGTCGCACACTTGCGTGTTGAGCAGCAAAGCTGCATTTTTTGGAGTAAGCTCTTTCGATATGCGGGCGGAAAGCCAGAGAGAATACCCGGCAATTATAAGGACGAGCAAAATGTAACCTAAAAGAGTCAGACGGTATGAAAAACGTATGGATTTTTCCTCGCGCTCAAGCGCTGCGACTATTTGATCAAGTTTATTTTCAGTGGAATTCATGTTGCACCCCTTCAAATTAAGCGGTTAGTTGTCTTGTACGGTTGAATAAAAGGCCGGTTCGGATGCCTTGATCGGATTCAACTGGTATATCCACAGTTCGAGAAACGTTTCCAGAAGTACGTTTTCCAATTCGCCAGCTGGGAGTTTTGCTGCCGAAGCAAATTCTTCCGTCTGTTTGTAACTTTGTATTTCGTCATCCAAAGCACTAAGCTTCTCAAGCGTTTTGTCAAGCTTTCCTTCAAGCAGGGTCGTAAATTCCTCAACAAACTTCTGATTCATGCGCTCAAACGCTTTCACCAAAGCATCTGCATGTTTCATATCATACCGTTTTATCACCTGCTTTTCCAACTGACTAAGGCGCGCTTCAAGACGCTCGATGATCATCAATGTAAGATCATCCTCTAAATATTTTTTTAAATCCTCAAGCGATTTGTCTTTCTGTTTTTTCAGATTCGGCAATTCCTTTTCAACCGTTTTGGCAAACTCCTCCTGCAAAGCCGGCAGAAAAACTTTCTGTAGATCTTCGCCAATCGCTTGCAACTCCGGGGAAGAGGTAATAATCGACGAATTGGCACCCACTTCGTTGATAAATTCCTCCGTATCAAAATCCGCGGCAGTACGATACAAACTCAATAAAAGCATCCCGAGGATCAAAATTATCACAACAATTCCAACTATGGAAAAGACTGTCTGCTTTCTTCGAGTCGTATGAATGAAATTGATTTTTTCTTCCAGAAGACGAAAGATTGCCTCTTTTTCAGGCTTGTTTTTTTCCGCGTCAAGCGGGGGTGTTTGTTTGTCGCTCATTATCATCCTTTCATTTTTGTTTTTTGAAACTACATCCGCAATTAACCTCTATCAAACAACGAAACTTAAATACTGTAATTGTCATTTTTTGTCTATAGTTAATAATGTTTTAAAGCATAGCTATTGCTCCAGTTGAAAAGAAAACCGTTTCGGTTAAGTTACCACTGCAAAACGATTTGTCAATTCCATTAGGAAAATTCCAGCGATGCGGAATCAAAAATATCGTAATGGGTCTGTAGCACTGGTTTAACATGGCAATACATGGAACCTATGGAGCCAACACTCTTCATTTAACGCTTTGGCAATCACAGCGGCGGCGCTACTCCGTAAAGTCGGCCTTGCCGTTCTTGGCGTCTTGGCGGTTAAATGAAAAGGAGCAACCGCCGAGAACAGCTGACACGCCGATCCGGCAAAATCATCTTTTCATATCGCTGTTTTTTTGCCTTTGGCTTGCATTTAGCGAATACGATATTATTGTAATGTGACATGCACAAATTGTGTATCACTGAGCTGGGGTTGTAGCGCAATTGGTTAGAGCATCGCCCTGTCACGGCGAAGGTTGCGGGTTCGAGTCCCGTCAATCCCGCCAGCCAGTATTAGTTTGATTCTGGGGTTGTAGCGCAATTGGTTAGAGCATCGCCCTGTCACGGCGAAGGTTGCGGGTTCGAGTCCCGTCAATCCCGCCAATGAACTTCAAGACTCACGGTACCAACCGGGGGTCTTTTTTTTGCAATATGCGAAATCTTGTGATATGAGTTCAGATGAAAACGCCATCCGACTGATCTGACTGATTGTAATGCTATTGACAAATAACAATTGACCAAAAAGTTTTCTTCAAAACACAGCCGTCCCATAGATTTCAGAGCGCGGTTCCCAAAAATAGCCAACCCCGTCCCAAAGTATTCAGGCGGCATTTTATCCGCAGATTACACAGATGCACCCAGATTTTCAGGACAAGGCTTCGAGTGGCGGCTCTATTTAAGAGGTTGTGCTGTAAGGCCTTGACTATGCATAATCCCGGTCTTCAAGCCCGATTGACGACTTTTTCTGCAGA
>JAAZKR010000066.1 GCA_012799725.1 Oligosphaeraceae bacterium
CGACGCAACCCGGGGTGGAGCCTCCCCCAAGAGGAGCGCCCGCAAGGGCGCCACAGGGGGAGCAGTGAATTTGCCATAGGTGATCCTGTAAAAAATGCTTCTGGCAGGAGCTCGTTTGTGTCGCCGGCGCTGGTTTCGGGGTGCCGCCCACCCCCGGTTCCACCACCCTCCGGGTTCGGTCACAGGGGATTATTATTATGCGGCCATTCGGACTGGAAGGTGCCACTGTATTTTCACAAGCCAAATTTCAGCAATATGATTTTTGCCACACTTAAATTATTGGTCAACAGCTAGATGAAGAAAAAATAACGCTCGTTTTTTTGAACCTGAGCTTCAGTTGTCTGAAGATAAGGAAACTGCGCCCTAAAAAATCTGCGCTAATGTGTCTCTGGCGGTTAAAAAGGTTTTTATATGCTCCCTGCCTTTGGTAACAGTATTCTAATTATTTGGCATAGGAACCAAGGTAATATCAACAGAAGTTTCGTCTAGCGACCATGCCCCGGCCGTGAACAGACCAGCGCCAGGCAAGATAATAAGTACCAGTCCAATAATATCTAATATTCCAGTTGTACTGAGACTATGGCCAATGACATGCACACTGGGATAATATCCGTCTTTAATGCATTTGATCCTGACGTCCTCATCACGACGCATAGATAAAATAGCAGGCGACTGGACGGTCTGCCCATTGACAAAGATTACACTGTCCGGAGGAGTTGCTGTGATGGTTACCGTCTGTTTTGGGGAACGGAATATCGAACAACCAGTAACCAGGATGGCCAGTAGCGAGCTTAAGAATAGCTTCATGTTTTCTCCTTGTTTTTAGTTCCTGTTTTTAAGTGTTATAGATATTGCAGAACGATCATCTGGTGGCAAACTAGTTTGGCCAGGGTAATGTCGATTTGTCCGTCCCGCTTCTCGAAAGGGATTTCGAGCCCCTGCGGTTCGAGAGTGATGCGTTTAATTTCCCGGGGCAGTCTGAATGAGAATTTCACATCGTGTATGGGATTAAGTTCTTCGATGACTTCAACCGGAGTGCTAGGGCGCAATTCCGGGGCATAGGCATCACTTTGCATGCCACGCAGCATGGTATTGGCATAAAGGGCATGTACTATATAGCGCTTTTCTTCTTTCTGTTCCAACAGTGAGACTCGTCCCTGGGAGGGCAGGGAGGTATGCAGGAGAAGATCGCTATCTATAAGCGCACGGACCCCCCTCAGAATGAAATCTTTCAGAATTACACTGCCATTGAGGGCGTAGAGGATGAAGACAGGATGCGCAAAGTAGAGGAACTGCCCGTGCAGAAACCCTGCATCAAAACCGGCATCCTCAGGTTTGTTGGGAGCATGCTGATGCGAGCAGAAATGCCGGTAGTTCCGGTTGAAATAAGGTTCATAAATCTTCCCCAGTGATTTTCCGGAATTTATCCGTATATTCAATGAAGGCCGGTACATGACAAAGGGGGTGTTGATGCCTTCCGGAGAGAATCCCGCTGTGGCCTTGATATAATTTGGAAAGCTCTCGGCAAGTCCCTCGCAAACCAGCGGCAGGTCAAAGGCGAGTTGATCACAGTCCTGCTTAAGAATGGAAGTGCCGGAAAGAATCAGCTTGCCGCCGCCGGCAACAAAGCCCTCCAATCGCTTTTGCAAGGCTGTATCCGGGCGCAAGTCATCGGGCAGTATCAATACCTTGTATGCTGAGAAATCATTGTCGGCATCAAGGCGGTCAAAGGGAATATGCGCCTCCAGCAACAGCCGCGACACCCCGGTCTCACTTTTCAAATCCGCTTTCAAGGGCTTTTTGAAACCATGATTCGACAGCATGGCGACATTGGCAGCCGAGGAAACCCGGCGGCACCAAGGCTCTTTTTGCGCGACTTCAGCATAGGCCTCTCCAATCATGCGGTAGGTGCTTTCATCAAGCTGTCCGTTGGGATGCAGTTGATCGCCAATGCTGCATTTTGCACCCTGTGCCAGCATTGCCGCGCACTCATAGCGCAATGCGTTGACATGCTTGAATCCTCCGAACTCCCCCCAAGTCGTGTGAAATTTTCCGGTCATGCCTAGGAAATCGTGGTCGAGAGTACGGCAATAAGAGGCAATCAATGGGAAGTGATCATAACCCCAGCCTCCGGTGGGAAGGGATTCCAGTTCCAAGTGACTATAGTAAGGCAACAAGTCACGATTGCCGGGTTCCAGCAACTTGTCACTGTTGTGAAAAATCGGCAAATCGGGATGGACGCAGCGGGCTGCCGCAGATGTGCGTTGAAAATATTTCAGTAGTGTTTGTCGTGCAAAACGCAGACGGTCCTCTTCCTTTTTCGGGTCATATCCCTTGGCGATCATATCTCGCATGCAGTGTGGGCAGCAACATTGTCCCTGCGAGATAATATCAAAGAACATGCCGTCAGCATCAGGAAAAAGATGAGCGGCCTCCTCAATAAGGCGGCAGAGATAGTCAAGATATGGGGAATTGTAGCAAAGCTTCTTGAAGCCGGCCCGCATGGGTGACTGCACCCAGGAGGCCCAGCTGCCCTCCGGTGAAATTTCCCGCCAGCCGGGCTCGCATTCAGCGATTCGGTTGTTGACGCCTGCGGTCAGATAGATAGGCACTTTGACACCAATTTCATGGCAGGCATCAATCTGGGCACGCAGCAGGTCAAATTTCAGTCCGGGGTGTATGGCGCCGACTTTGCTGGGGTGATAACTCCAACCATGATGACAACAGGAGAAACAGGTAATAGATTCTACATGCGCCATTTGCAGGTGTTCCTGCCAGAGCTTTTTATCAAAAGAACTCCCAATTGCATCAATGGCCGGTGAGGTATGGAAATCTAAGTGCACCTGGCGGAAACGTAGTTCATTGGATTTATCCATCGGTAAAAAAAACTTCTTTCTGATGTTTGGAGCCGTTCAAAAATTAAATTCAGCCAATTACACATAACTAACACAAATATAACACAAAAAAAGCGATGTTGTGCCCAAAAATTGAGGTTCGGGCGTTAAATTATAATCATTACGCGTATTTGTCTTTGACGGGGCGCGAGGGCAGGCGGTTTTAGCCGTTAGCTTTCCAATGCATCGTCTGTGGGTGTATGGAATTTATTTTGGGGAGTTGTTTATGTCACAAGTAGCTGGTGCCAGACCCTGTGTTTTTATTGACAGAGATGGCACAGTGTTGGAAAGCGTACATTATCTGCATGATCCCAAGGATGTCAAGGTGCCGTCTGAAGCGATACAAGGTTTGAAGTTATTGCGCGATGCCGGGTTTATGCTCATCTTGATAAGCAATCAGTCCGGCATAGCCAGAGGCTACTTCGGCTGCGATGATTTACAAGCGGTGCATGAACGCATGTGTGCGATTTTTGCTCAAGAAGACATAACCTTGGACGATTATTTCTATTGTCCACACGCTCCGGATGCTGAATGTGGCTGCCGCAAACCGGAGATCGGTATGCTGGAGGAGGCTTGCCGTAAACATAATATCGATTTACAACACTCGGTTATGGTTGGTGATGCTGATTGTGACATGGAGCTGGCTAACAATTTCAGTCTGCCGGGCTTACTAATACTTACCGCGCGGACAACCAATCTTGCGCTGGCCAAACATATATGCCATGATTTCTTGGAAGCGGCTCAGCTTATTATAAGCGAATACGCACCGCGGCAATAGGGAGATAATGAGGAAACTTGCTGTCGGCAGTCAAGTTATACAATCCTATGTCGTATTATTTTATTTGTCGGCCTGTTATGCTTTGCTGGCATTTGCCGCAATGATTTCCTCATACCATTTTATACATGCCTCGCCCTGTTTTTGCAGGCTGTATTTGGTTTCTTAGCGCGTCGTTTTTGCGCTGCTGTTGAGGTGCAGTGTGCACCTATAACTGGGCATGGTGTGGGTGGATTCCTATTGGTTTCGTTCTTGCAGTTGTCCACAAGCGGCCTGTATGCTGTCACCCTTACGGACGCGCAGGGTGGCTTTTGCACCGGCTTGCCTGAGCAGCTCTTGAAAGCGCTGGCAATGACTGAACGTCGGGGCTCGGTGCTTGCTTGGGCCGGGATTGCAGGGAATCAGATTTATCTTGGCATGTAATTTTTTCGCCAGCCTGGCGAGCCGCGCAGCATCCTGAGCGGAATCATTGAAGCCCTGCAAGAGGGCATATTCCAGAGTAGGCATTCTGTTACAACGCTGACTATGGTATTGACAAGCCGCCAGTATTTCCTCGATGGGGTAACGCTGTGCATCTGGAATCAATTGGCGGCGCTGTTCCTCGTTGGTGGCGTGTAATGAAATGGCCAAGTTCCAAGGGCGTTGCAGCTCGGCCAGTTTTTTGATACCCGGCACTATGCCACTGGTTGAAATGGTGATATTACGGGCGCTTAGACCGAAGGCCTCCGCAGAACAGAGCAGCTCCAAGGCAGGCAGCAGATTCTCCAGGTTGTGCAAAGGTTCACCCATGCCCATGACTACAATGTTGCTGACCTTTTCCTGCAAGCATTGGCAGGCCAGCAATACCTGATCGATGATTTCACAGCTCTGCAAATTGCGTTTCAGACCATTTTTGCCGCTGGCACAAAAGACACAACGTACTTGACAACCTACTTGCGTGCTGATGCAGACTGTATTGCGCTTGCCACTGCGTATGAGAACGGTTTCTACACAAAGGCCGTCGCCTAGCTCACAGAGCCACTTGACGGTGCCGTCCGTAGCGCTTTGCTTGTCCTTGACTCTCAAGCTGAATGCCCTGAATTCTGCTTGCAAAGTCTGACGCAGTGCGGTCGGCAGATTGCGCATCTCGTCAAAATCGTTGATCCATTTATCATAGAGCCAGTGCCAAATTTGTTCAGCACGATAGGCTGCTTCGCCGTGCTGATGCAAAAAAGCCTGTAATTCGGCAAAGGTTAGCAGTTTGATATTGGGGAGAATTAAATTGCTGTCAGGTTCCATGGTCTATTTCGGATACACCGTACTACTATCCTCAAGCTTCTTGTTTTTCAGAAAGATTTTTATTTTATCCGCAGATTTACGCAGATTGGATTTTTCAAGTGGGTTGCAGGCGTCAGCCCATGCCGAGTTTTTTGAATGATTTCCAAACTATATCTGAATTTTCCGGCTTTGCAAACTGTGTGTTGGCCGGTGCCTGGATGCAAAATTTTTAGATGCAGGGGTTTTAATTTACACAATCTGCGGGAAACCGAGAGTCGTTTGCAGAAGAAAATTGTGGTAATGTGTCAGTCTTCTGTAGTGCTGACTTAATTGCTTGGCGGTGAAAGAAAAAAAGATAACCGCAAAGAACGCAAAGAAGGCAAAGGACGCAAAGATAACCGCAAAGATAACCGCAAAGGGCGCAAAGAACGCAAAGGACGCAAAGATAACCGCAAAGGACGCAAAGAA
>JAAZKR010000067.1 GCA_012799725.1 Oligosphaeraceae bacterium
CTCACCTTACGGGTTCGGTCACCCGAGGTTACGCATGGTGCAGCCCTTGTCAGGGCTCAGTCGCCTTTTGGCCTCTGGCCGTATTTGGCCTGATGAGCGTTACGGGGTTGGAGGAAATGACTCCGTCACAAGCGTCTGTCGGGTTCAAGCTGGAAATGCTGCCCTCTCCCTCTGGGAGAGGGGCTGGGGGTGAAGGGCAGTCACAGTCGTCTTTCGGCTTCAGTCCGCATTGGAAGAAGCTCTGATTATCGGTCAAGAGGAAAAGTCAACTGCTTTTTTTAGGGTAAAGGATTAGTGCTTTGCCGGATGGGATTGTACGCGGATTTTGCGATCTGATCTGTTGGTTTTTCTGACTGATCAGTCAGATTGGCTGTTCTTGCCCTGTCTGTATGGTATGTGGGCGCTAGAGAGAAAAACTATTTTTCTGGGTTTCTCCTTTTGTCTTCAGGGGGATATCGAAGAGTTTGGCTTTGTGGTGAATACATGCCAATAGTTTTGAGCAGGAGCGTAGCGATTTCCCGATGTCCTCGGCCCCCGGGATGAATGGTTTCCCCGAGCCAGGAGGCCAGTACATCCGGATCGGCGGCATTCTTGCTCCAATGGCTGAAATGATCAACCAGGATCACATCTTTTTCCCGGGCAACTGTGCGGACAATTTCCATATATTGAGGAAGTCGCTCGTAACGGATGAGATAGTTTTTTTGATAGGGTTTGGTCGGATTTTCGACTTTCTGGATGGTGTTGGAAGTCTGCAGAATGGGGATGGCGCCATCCGAACGGATACGGTCTACAAGATTGCTAAGATTGTTTTGAAATTTTTCCGGAGTACGGCCACTGACAATATCGTTCATGCCAATCATAATGATAACAACGGAAGGTTGCAACGAACGTACTCGCCAGTCATATTGCAGACCGTTCAGCAACTCCTCCGAAGTATGCCCGCTGATTCCTGAATTGATCACACGATCCAGAGGACGACGATTCTCATAGCGGAGGCACTCGGCAAAAATCTCCGGAAAGGCACGCCATCCATGGGTATGGACGGCACCCTGTGTGATGGAATCGCCATAAAAGACCCAGGTCCATGGCTTTTCCGGAGGACTCTTAAGATGGCTGGTGATTTTTGCCAAGTCGGCATCGGCCAAAGAACCGGCGACAAGCGAAAAAATCAGTTTCGTCATAAAAAGTGGCAGAAGCATCTTCTTCATTCTGTTTATCTCCTGAAACCATGCATAAAACCGGGGAAGTGATAAAAAAATACTCACCATTTTCTCCAACCGGGAAATGCAGGCGCAAAACGAATGTGATGATTGATCGCTGTCTCCTCTTCAACCAGATTGAATCCACGGTTGCTTTTGACATCCTCCTGGACTTCATAGAGAACCTGGTAGGCATGATAAGCCAGGAATTTATCTTCTTTCTGTGCTAAAAACTGTTGAAGGATGCTTTCGCCGTCTTGTCCAAATCCTTTCAGCGAGTTTCCAACTCTCCGCCAACCGAAAGCGGCATCTTTTCGTGTGCTGTCATCGCCATATTCTGCAAATAAATCTGCGAGTTCATTTTGCACTTTCAGACGGGTCTCGGGCGTGTTTATGAATGGTATAAGGTGGCGGAGATTCTCAACCGCAGAAAGTACTACTTCAAGAGCATCCTCTTCCTTTTCCACAAGATCGCAAAGCGCTGCAATCAATTGCTGCTGATTGTTTTCAGACAATTTCATTCTCATGCCTGTAAGTCGGGTGATGCTCCAAATTTTATTGGTGGCCGTTTCATTCTTCGCATGGAGCAATGATAAGATTGGCATGAAAACTTCGTTTGCATCTATCTTTTCTTTGTTTACAAATTGATACAGTGTGCGAACACAGGCTTCCCGCACTGCAGGTGCCTTGGCTGACAGGCCAGCCAGAAGCTTGTCCTTGATCCCGGCATCAAAAGCGAGCAACGTAGTCACTGTTTGCATCGTGAATTGAAAATTCGGAGTTTTTTCAAGGGCAGTAAAAATCGCCTCGAGGGACTCCGGGCGATGAGCTTGAGCCAAAGACTTTACCGAACTGATCCGAACACTGTTTTCAGGGTCTTTCAGTCCCTTCTCAATAACAGGAATCAAGGCGGGATCCTGTTGAGCGGCTTTACCCAGAGCAGGATAGAAATTGCGTCGTACCAGCACCATCGGATCATTCTGAAGCGAAAGGTATTTTTGCGGATCGACTTGCAGCTTGCCAGAAGCAATATCTCTTAAAGTCTGCGCACGGTTGATCCAATCGCTGTCCTCCAGCATATTTTCATCGGTTTGGCGTGGCGTATACCGCTCGATGCCATTTTTAACCCAGGTAATAACTGCTATTGCCGTCACCCCCTGCTTGCGGTAGGGCTCCCATTGCTCCCCTAACGGATCAGGAGTCCGCAGAGTCAGGCGCACTTTCGTACCTCTGGTCAGGGGAATTAACTCATCAAGCAACTTTTTCTGGTTGGTGGGACTCGCCAGTTGAACCCATATTTCATCGACAATCCCTTCGCGAATCCAGGCTTGATAGTCAAAATGGACTTTTCCATTGCCTCTGATAGGCATACCCCACCAAGGCTGATTATATTGCGGTTCATCGGAGTCAATGCATATCGACAGTTTTTTCCCTTTCGTACGCAAGGCCGCAGAAAGTTCTCTTAAAAAAAGGGTCACGAAGTGTCCGCGGCATTTATACCAGTATTCCTCCTGCTGCGTTGTCAGCCGGTCTTTCCGCAAATCCACTGCCGGGAAAGCCTCTTTGAACATTTGCATGACAGCCGGTTCAAAGCCGAATTCATGATTGAAACGAATGGCATAATTTTCAACATACGTATAAAAATTAATGCCGTCATATCCGAATTCCTCGATCTGTTCCAGGTATTTTCTGACCATTTCGGCCCGGGTCTCCGGATTGGTAAAGGAAATGCCCGGTTCGCGTCGCTCGCCCCACCGGTCAATGCCGCACCATTCCGGGTGATTCATCCGGAATATAGATTCAAACTGATAGGAATTTTGAGCATCGGGTTGTACGCCATGCTCGAATAACCCGAGATACAGAAACACCTCCATGCCATATTTTTTAGCGACTCTGACCGCAGATTTGTCGGACTGCCGTTTTTTCTGCTGATACTCCACCCAGTCCAGCCATCCGAGCACGGATGGCTCCGTTGAAAAAAGGCGGGTTTCCTCTGGCTGCAATCCCTGTATGGCTCGCCAATACATCCGCGAAATGCCATAACTGCGATTCATCCACTCCATCATGCCATCAATCGTATTCAGACTGTCAACAGGTTCGGTGTTGGTGTTCCATAAGTTATCGCCGGTCCCGCAAAAGGCGTATAACCCGTCGGCAACGGCAAATTCTACCGACAAAACCAATGCAAAGAGGATGATCGTTTTCTTCAGCATTATCCTTTCTCCAGTTTGGTGAGACTATGCTGTTTATCATGGAAAACAAGCGGAGTTTCTTAAAACGCCCTCAACAAACTGGCTGCCTTGTTTGCATAGTCCTTTTCCCAGCCGACATGACCATCAAAAAACAATACATTGATGCCTTTCGAGTGTATCGGAAAAGGCAAGCTATGAGCCGGAGTGGCACTCATATCTCCCCAGTTTTCCCATGGTGTTCGGGATATGCTGACAAAATCATACGGAAATTTGCCATAAGGCGAAAGATCATAAAGCGGCGCATCACACCAGACCATGCAGGTTGTACTTTTAGTGACTGCGCCAGGATATCTGCTTTCTCCTGAGAGGTGAGTAGCAAGTCCAAATCCTGCAAGATAAGCCGCTGCTTCATAATAGCTGACACTATATGCATAGGATGGACGTACCCAGTTTATATAAATCGGGTTATGGGTGTAAGGAAGTGAACTTGGGCATTGGACGACGCCGGTATTAAGCGTATCGACCTTTCCTCCGGTAATGTAGGTACGAATGCGCTGCATGGGGTAATATGGTGCGCCCGAAAAACGATCAAGGGGACAGGCAGCCTCATCCTCCAAATACATGGAAAAGCCAAGACCAATCTGTCGCAAATTCCCAGTGCATTTCACCGCCTTGCTTTTTTCCCTGGCCTTGCTTAACGCAGGAAGCAGCATCGAAGCAAGAATAGCAATAATCGCGATCACGACCAGCAGTTCAATCAGCGTAAAAACCTTCTTCCCTACATTTTTCATTTTCAGACCCCTTTCTAAATTATTTGGTTCTGTTGTTTGTTTAACTTTACAGTGACACGCCACGAGCAAGGTGAAAACGCAAAGCTTTTTCGGTATTGTCCCAATCCTTGTTTTTAAAATATCGATAAATCTCCTGATGACTACGCATCGCATCTCTTGCCAAGGGATCAGTATTCCGGTTCAGCCGAAATACTGTTGCGGACATAAAATCAAAAATCCGGATCAGAAAATTATCTCGTGATGCGGCCACCAAGGCAGTATGAAACTCCATGTCGGCCTTGGCAAATTGTTCGTAATCATGATCCTTGATATGCTGCTCCATCTCTTCAAGCAACAAAGCCAGACGCAGCAGAACCTCACGCTCGGCAATTTTGATAGCGCAGCGGACAGCCTCGTGCTCGACCACGTAGCGAACCGCATAAATGGTTTTCTGCTCGGTCTTCCGGTAATTGATACAGCGGTAACCACGCTGTGGAAGACGCTCCAGTATGCCTTCACCCTCCATGCTTAACATGATCTCACGAACATTGCCGCGCATCAAGTTGAATTTCTGTGCAATCTCACGCTCACTCAAAAGAACATTTGGAGTCGACAAATGCGAATAAATATGTTCCTGTACGCTTTTTTTGATTTCTTCCATGGCAGTCTGTCGCTTTTTGAAAAGTTCTGGTTGAAGTGGTCAACCAGTATGGACTTACCATAAATGCATTTTCTCTGTTTGTCAAATTGCGTTGCTCACACAAAACAAAAAAATCTCTTGGAGTAGCATGCCACAACCCATTCTTTAACAAAAACACAGCTTGGCGTCTTGGCGGTTCGATGAAGAAAGATTACCGCAAAGAAAGCAAAGAACTAACCGCAAAGAAAGCAAAGAACTAACCGCAAAGGACGCAAAGAAAGCAAAGAAAGCAAAGAACTAACCGCAAAGAAAGCAAAGAACTAACCGCAAAGAAAGCAAAGAAAGCAAAGAAAGCAAAGAAAGCAAAGAACTAACCGCAAAGAAAGCAAAGAAAGCAAAGAACTAACCGCAAAGGACGCAAAGAAAGCAAAGAAAGCAAAGAACTAACCGCAAAGAAAGCAAAGAACTAACC
>JAAZKR010000068.1 GCA_012799725.1 Oligosphaeraceae bacterium
ATTGTGTTAAGCATGGAGCCCATGGAAGCACTGCGTCAGATGCCCTATTTAGGGGCGAAGGGCGTGCTTGTCTCTAACACCGTCAGCATTTGCAATATCGAGCAATATCCGGAACAAGAGGAGCTATCAAGTCGGATAGTATGGCTTGATCGTAAAGACGCAAGTGTGCCGATACCGAGCCGCCGCGTTGCGCCATGCCGTGTACTTCGGACTGCTTTACGTTGAGACCGCGACTGACGGCGGCTCTACCTACGATGGCAGCTATGGTCAGTATGCCTTGGCCACCAACACCGGCTAAAACTATGTCGTTTCTCATGCTGAAAATTACCTTGCTTAAGAGCGTTTGTTCTTTTTACGCAGAGTCTGCACACATTCACGTCTGGCGATAATCACTGACAGACCAGCGTGTGCGAACTCATCTTTGAGGATGCGGACGTTGTCACTATGATTCTTGGGCAACGGTGTAATGACTTTCAAGTGTGCCGGGTCCACGCCTATGCCTTTGCAGATATCGTCAAGTTTGCCGTCGCAGCCCATGGATTCCTGGCCGCCGGTCATGGCGGTGGTGTCGTTGTCCACGATAATGACTGTGATGGGTGAGTCTTGTCGGGCAGCGTCAAGCAGTCCGGTCATGCCGGAGTGCGTGAAAGTGGAGTCTCCGATGACGGCGATGGCCGGGTGCAGTCCTGCATCGGCGGCACCTTTCGCCATTGAAATAGATGCTCCCATGTCCAGACAGGTTGAGATGGCGTTGTAGGGTGGCAGTGCGCCCAAGGTATAGCAGCCAATGTCACCAAAGACTTTGGCCTGTGGGAATTGTTGGCAGGCCTCCTTGAGTGCCTTATAGGTGTCTATATGCGGGCAGCCGTCACAGAGCCTGGGGGGGCGCATGCGCAGCAGTTTGGACGCCGGCGCGACTTCCGGCACCGGCAGTTTGAAGGCCAGGCTGACCAGCCTGGGATTGAGTTCGCCGGCACGCGGCAAATCACCGCTCAGCCTGCCTCTGATGCGCGGATTGGCCATTGGACCACGCAGCTGCTGCTCGATAAAGGGCATGCCTTCTTCAATTACCATGATTTGCTCGCAGTGTTTGAAAAGCTTTTGCAGCCCGGCCTGAGGCAGAGGATATTGACAGATTTTGAGCACGGGATAGGGACATTGCCCCGCAAAGGCCTCTTGCACATAATTGTAAGCCAATCCGGAACAGATAATGCCGAAGCTCTTATCAGACCCATCGACATAGCGGTTGAAAGGGGAAGCCTCGCTGGCCGCGGCAAGCTCGGCCTGCTTTTGGCAAAGGCGCTCGTAATTTTGCTTGGCTATACCGGGCAGCAAGATGAAGCGACGCGCATTTTCAGGCTCGGAAAGCGCTTTTTCCGGCTGTTTTTCTGCATTCAGGCACACGTTGGCGCGTGAATGTGAAAGGCGGGTGGTGAGGCGGTATAATACCGGTATGCTGTGCTTTTCAGAGAGTTCGAAAGCATAAGCGGCCATATTATAGGCTTCCTGCTGATTGGATGGTTCCAGGCAAGGAAGCATGGCGAACCAAGCGTAGAAACGAGAATCCTGCTCGTTCTGCGAAGAGTGCATGGAGGGATCGTCAGCGGCGGCGACAATCAGCCCGCCGTGGCTGCCGGTGATGGCAGAGTTGACAAAAGCATCCGCAGCTACATTCAAGCCGACATGCTTCATGCAGACAACGCTGCGCTTGCCGGCATAGGACATGCCCAGCGCTTCCTCCATGGCTACCTTTTCATTGCTTGACCAGCTGCGATGCATATTGCGCCGAGCAGCTTCAGGAGATGACTGAAAATACTCCATGATCTCGGTGGAGGGAGTGCCGGGATAGGCGTAACAGCCCGAGACGCCGGCATCAAGCGCGCCTTGGGCGAAGGCTTCGTCGCCTAGTAAAAGTTGCATGGACATGTGATTGCCTTATTGTGGGGATCTGAACTTAGGAGTCGGTTTTTATTTGCCTGTGTTGCGGAGATGACCTGTCGGATTTTATCTGATGTGAGCGAGTTGGTCTCCGGTGGTTTATTCCTCGCTTCGATTCATGTTTCTGCGACCACGCATGGCCAGGCTGAGTGTGGCGGCATCAGCATGGCTGAGGTCTGCACCGGCTGGAATGCCTGAGGCGATGCGGCTGATGGTGAGCGGCAGCGCGGCGAATTCCTCTGCCAAGTAGTGTGCGGTTGCTTCGCCTTCCATGTCCGGGCTGGTGGCGATAATCAGCTCAGTGATGCCGCCGTTATTCAGCCTTTCAGCCAATTCTTTGATGCGCAAGTCCTGTGGCCCTTTGCCTTTCAACGGCGAGAGTTTGCCGCCCAACACGTGATAAAGGCCTTGGAAAGCATTAGATTTTTCTATGACTGCGATCTGGGCAGCATTTTCGACTACGCAGACTTGTTCGCGTCGCCTGGCAGGTGAAGTGCAGAGCGGACAGAGTTCCTGCTCGCTGTAATTGCCGCAGCAGCGGCAGTCTCTGACTCTTTCATGCAAAAGCTGCAAGTCTTTGGCGAGTTGCTCCAAATGCTCATTGGGCCATTGCAGCAATGCCAGCGCCAGACGCTCAGCACTGCGTTTGCCTACACCAGGCAGGCGATTGAGCTGCTCGGCCAGGTTTTGCAGTGCTTTGGGCAGGCTTGAAGTACAGGACATGATGGTGATTCTAAGGAGTTGTTCAAAAATTATTGTGGCAGCCTGGCGTCAATGACCACGGTATCCAGTGCTTCATTGAAAGTTTTAACAAAAGCTTCGTCAGCAATTTTGGTCATTTCATCAAAACTTGCCTGGCGCAGCCCATTTTTGACCTCTTCTTCTTCGGCTGGCGTCCAACGATCAATGACTACTTCTACTGGTGTTGGCAGTTGTTGGCAGGCCGCCTTGATCAGGTTTAGGCTCTTGGGGTCCAGTACCAGGCGCACATCCTGTTCGTCAACTTTGCGCTGGTCATAGGCTAATCTCAAGCTGCCATCATTTTGCCAGGAGGGCTGAAAGCCGGCAATTATTTGCGCCAGCTTGCTTTGCGTCGGGCCAGCCTGTTCCAGCGCTTGGCAGAGTTGCTCTTGACGCTGCTCAGGCGTATAGGTCAAATCTTGCAACAGAGCCGGAGTGGACGGAGGAAAGCCTTCTTCAGTATCAAGTCCCTCATCGCTTTCAGGCAGATCAAATGCAGGCTCGTCTTCAAGCGCAAGAAGAAACCCGGTGTCTTCTTTAGCATCCGACTCGGAAAATTTCTCATCTTCCTGTGTATCAAGCGGAGTAATCTCGGGGGCAGGGCCTACTTTTTCTTCGCTTTGCGACTTCTCGTCCAGCTGGGTTTCGGTTTTTATCGCTTCCGGCTCAATCTTACTTCCGGCCTGGGGTTTTGGCTGTTTTTTTGCCTCGGGCGGTTTGTGTTCTGTCAGAAATTCAGCGGAGATAGGCGGCAAGTTGATTTGTGCTCGTGGTGGTGGCGCTTGTTCGGCGGGCAGCAGGCCACTCATGACATTCAGCCTGGTCATAATCTCGTCAATCTGCACACTGTGTGCTTCAGCGATGACGCGGCAGAGCATCACTTCCAGATAGACCCGCTTGTTCAAGGCGCTGCGGAAATCCCATTCCTGAGCAATCAGCCCTTGCAATATTCTTTGTAAGAGCTGCACATCAACGGACGCTGCCATTTTTTCCAGCTCGGCCAGCTCACTGCTGCTCAGTTCCAAAAAGCGTTTGGCATCCGGACTGACAGCGCAGAGCATGATGTTTCTGACATATAGGATCAAGTCTTCGAAGACGCGTTCCAAGTCGCGCCCCAGGTCGGAGAGCTTTTGCAGCACAAGCATGGCTCGGTTCAGATCATTGCCCAGCGCTGCCAGGGCAAGTTCACGCAACTCGTTGCCGGAGGCAATACCGAAGACATCAATGACATCCTGTTCGCGGATGAGCTCGCCCTCCTGTAAACCACCGCAGAAGGCGATCATCTGATCGAAGATGGACTGTGCGTCGCGCATGCCGCCATCCGCTGCTCTGGCGATAGCCGCCAGAGCCCCTTCCTCGATATTGACCTTTTCTTTTTCAGCGATAAAGCGCAGATGTTCAACAATCAGGGGCACAGGGATGCGGCGCAGATCAAAGCGCTGGCATCTGGAGACTATGGTGGGCAGTACCTTGTGCGGCTCGGTGGTGGCAAAAAGAAACTTGACGTGAGCCGGCGGCTCCTCCAAGGTCTTGAGCAGTGCATTCCAGGCAGCGGTAGAGAGCATGTGTACTTCGTCTATGATATAGACTTTGAACTTACTTTTGTTTGGCGAATAATGTACGCTGTCGCGTATATCTCGCACATCTTCTACCTTATTATGTGATGCACCGTCTATCTCGATAACATCCATGGAGTTGCCTTGAGAGATTTCAAGGCAGTTGTCACATTTACAGCAGGGCTCGCCTTCTTGAGGCTGTCGGCAATTCAAAGCCTTGGCAAATATCCTGGCCGTGGTAGTTTTGCCTATGCCTCTAGAGCCTACAAAAAGGTAAGCATGGCCGATGCGGTTTTGCGCCACCGCATTTTTCAGCGTGCGACCAATATGTTCCTGGCCAACCACTTCAGCAAAGGTCTGCGGTCTCCATTTACGTGCCAGTACTTGGTAAGACATCTGCATTGCTCCTCAAGGCGATCATGATTAAAAAAGTCATGCCGTCTGATCGGGGTACTGGCACCCAGGTTGTTCGCTTAGGGCTGCTTGGTTCCCCATCTGACCCGGTTCACAAACTTCCTGCCGCACAGGTCCGAAACAGACGGCATGACAAAAGACAAATATATATGCGAATTGAAAAAAAACCAGCAGCACGGAACCCTTTTTCGAGAAGACCGGAATATGTTGCCGGCTGTCATTTCTTGGCTGTGCATGCGACGAAAGCTGCGCCGGCAAACGAATCCTTAAATCCGGTATTTAGACCCCGTCCAAAAGGGGTTCCGGGCGTATTCTATCCGCAGATTACGCAGATTACGCAGGCCCCACAGATGGACACGGGTTTCAGGATTAGGAATTGCCGTGATTTTACAGGGATTCCCGGGAAAAAAGAAAAATTTTTACAAAGGCAGGGAGGAAAAGGCGGTGATGGCTGGAAGTGTACGGCATTGAGTGATGCTGCTGATTGCGGCTGCAGCAAATCAATTGACGACCTTATGACCAGCTGGAGATGCCGGGGAGCCGAGCGGTTGCGTTATCGACAAGCCCAGCTCGAAATGCTTTTCTATCTGCCTATGCCTTTTTGGACATCCTCTATTTACAGCGAGTTGCTTTCGCTTGCTTATTGCAGTCCGGTTTGTTTCGCGGCCCAGACGGCGGCTTCTTCTATAGCGGTTTCGGGGCTATACATTGGTTTATAACCCAAATCGCGTTCGGCTTTAGCTATGGTAAAGCACATGTGAGTGGCCAGAAAACGCATCCCAATCTGATGCGCATCCGGATATTTCTTCAGCATTTCGGCCAACGGCACATAGCTGATATGTGCTTTTTTGCCGAAGACAGCGGCATTGATCTCGAGGTAGCGGTTCAAGGTTACAGAGTACGCCAGACAGATGTTGTAGGTCTGGCCTATGCTGCGACGATTCTCGATGGCAAGACGGAAAGAGACAGCCAGGTCTTTGATGTGTATGGGCTGCAGTAGCGCCAAGCCGTTGTCAGGCAGGTCCAGGGTTTTTTCAGCGATGATGTCAGCGATGAAATCCTGACGCCTGCCTCCCAGATTATCCAATGGCAGCATGCCTGCGCCTGTGATATAGCAGGGGCGTATGACGGTGGCGGGAAAGCCATCCATTTGAAAAAGCCGCAAGCATTCAGCATCGTAATCGGCCTTGCTTTTCCAGCCAGATTCGCCTGCAAAGCCCAGATATGGAGCGGTTTCATCACAGGGTATGAATGGCAGTGGAGCATAGCCGCCGGTGGAAGAGCAATGCAGATAGTGCTTGAGTCCACGAGCAAATTTTTTTATGTGGGCAATGGAATCCAAGGTGGGTACCGTATCGATAATCACGTCGTAGGGTTCTTGCAATATTTCTGCCATTGCGTCAGCGTCGCTTTTATCGGCTATCAGGCTGCGACATTCTGGCTGGCTGTCGCGATAGGTGTTTTTCTTGCCTCGGGAACAGACCGTTACATCATAGCCATGTTCAATAAGGTCCAACGCTATATTGTGTCCTAGCCAACCGGTGCCACCAAAAACGATTACTTTCATGATGATTGTCCTTTTTTAAGATTGCTTTTTTGTGATACTATCTCCCAACTTCTTGTTTTTTAGGAAAGATTTTTATTTTATCCGCAGATTTACTCAGATTAGCGCAGATTTTTAGCGTCTCTTGCTGCCCCGTCTGTCTTTATGTACAGCTTTTGGCTTGAAAAAATCGGATTCCAGGTTGAAATTGAGCCCTAATTGTCCTTATCTGGCTCTTTTGTCAAATATTCGACATGGCTTGAGCGTTTTCATTCCACGCATTCATTGACTTTTTGCGAAAAAACGGTTTTCTCGCTTTGTTAAGAATAAAACGTACTATACCACGGCTATTATTGGTTTTCCTGCTTGCCGGCCTTTTTTCTGCTTGTTCTACGCCCAAACGCATATCGCGGTTGGAGGAGCATGCCGCTTCACTTTTGGATCAGGCCCAAGCGCAGGAATTCGGTGTGGATGAATATGAAGAGCTGCTATTGGATGACTATGAGAATTATCCGGTGCCGGAGCAGCCCGAGCAGATCGAGTTGTTGCATCTTGATTTGCGAGACAGCTTGGCTATGGCGGCCAAATACAGCCGCGAATACCAGAGCGCCAAAGAAACGCTTTATCTCAGCAGCCTGTCTTTGTTGGCCGAGGCTAATCAGTGGGATTGGAACCCGGTCAATAATTTCAGTGCATTGTGGGGTATCGAGCAAAAGCCCAGCTCCAGCACCTTGGGCACGAATACCGGGCTGGGAATGCGTAAACGCTTTTTTTCCGGTGCACGTTTCAGCGCGAACCTCGGTTTGCAGACCTTGCGTTTTCTCAGTGGCGACCGCACTGTGAACCTGACTAGCATCGCCAATGTCTCGCTGAGTATGCCTTTATTGGCTGGACGCGGCGCTGATATTGTGCGTGAGCCTTTGACGCAGGCTGAACGCAACTTGATTTATGCTTTGCGCCACTATGTCCGTGCACGTGAAGCATTGCTCATTAATGTGGCTGAGCGTTATTATGCAGTGCTCAACGCCAAAGAGTCTTTGGAGATAGGCAAGGCTACCTATGCCAGTGTGGCATCATCCCTGGAACGTTCCAAGGCCATGGCTGACGCCGGCAGGGTGGACCCCTTTCAGGTAGACCAAGCGCAGCAGAAAGTGCTTACAGCTGAGTCTAACCTAGTCTCGCTGGAGGAAAATTACCAAAGCGCCATAGACCAGCTTAAAAGCGTGTTAGGCATACCGCTGGATATAGGGCTGGAAGCTGATAGCAAGGATCTGCAAAGGCTGGCCGAGCAAAAGCTGCCTAATCCGCCTATGGATTTTGACGCAGCGGTGCAGACAGCCTTGAAACAGCGCCTGGATTATGCTACCGCACAAGAACGCTTGGAGGATGCGCGTCGACAAGTGCGCATCGCTGAGGATGCGTTGCGCCCGACCTTGAACCTGGCGTTGAGCGGCGATGCCAGGAGCGATACATCTAATTCGCTGCAATTGATGAAGTTTGCGGATAGCGACTACACAGCCGGCTTGGATATGGAGCTGCCCTTGGAGCGCACCGACGAGCTGGTGCGGTATAGGCGCAGTCTGATCATCGAGCGGCAGCAGGAGCGTGAAATGGTCAAGGCCAGAGATAATATCATCGGAGACCTGCGCAATGTCTGGCGGCAGCTGCGCTCTTACGAGCAGAGTTATCAGATACAGCGGGTCAGTGTGACTCTCTCGGAGAAACGTGTGGAAAGTACACAGCTGCTCTTTGAAGGCGGACGGGTGGATATTCGTGAGCTGCTTGATGCTCAGGATGACTTGAGCAGTGCCAAAAACTCATTGACGCGTTCGCTGGTTAATCACCGCATTAGCTGGCTGAAATTGCTTTATCAACTAGGGCAGCTGCCCATAGACCCCGGCAGCCTGTGGTCAGAGCAACTCGAACTGCAATAAACTGGAAAGCGCCGGTCGGGTTGGTTTTGGCATTGTTAAATTTTGAACTGTGGCTTGGAGTCGGAAATTCACAATGAATACATTAGGCAGAAAGCGCCTTTGCATCACTTTTTTTTGCGCCTTGCTCCTGCTTTTTACGGCTTGTAAGAAGGATGAGTCGCGCCAGGCTCAGGAATTATACCAGGTTGCTTTGGGCAATCTGGATATCTGTGTATTGGAGAGTGGTGCGCTCGAGACCTTGGTGTCCAATGATATCGTACAAAACGTACGACGTATGACCAAGATTCTTGAAATCGTAGATGAGGGCACCATGATAACCGCTGAAGACGTGAAGAACGCGCGGGTTTTGGTGCGCTTTGAGACCAAGGATATAGAAGATACGCTTTTTGAGCATCAGACCGCCTTTGAAAATGCAGAATCTTCTTTCACACAGGGAGAAGAATCGCTTATTATTCAGACTAGCGATAATGAAACGGCCTTGCGCAATGGTGAATTGGCAGTCATCTATGCTGAAAATGATTTACGCAAGCTGGTGGGTGACCGCATGGCCGAGCGTTTTGCCGGCAGTGAGAAGCCTAGAGATATAGCCGCCTTGCTCGATGATCCCGAGCTGGGGGGACAGGCCAAGCAAGACCTGACTACCTTGAGTAGTGATATAGAGCTGGCTCAGATACGCTTAAATCGGGCTACGCAAAAGCTGGAATACACTAGAAAACTTTATGAAAAGCAATTCGTCAGCAAAAATGAGCTGGAGACCGATGAGCTTGAGGTGGAGACGCAGAAGAAAACCCTGGTTACCGCCAAGGGCAAATACGAGATTTTTCGCCGCTATGACTTCATTACCAATTTTCATCGGGTCTGGGCCACTTTGATTAATTCAAAAGAGAACCTTATCCGTATTAAGGCAGTCAATCGTTCGCGCTTAGTTTCAGCAGAGGCGGTTTTACGTTCGCGCAAGCAGAATTTGCTGCGTGCAACTACCAGGCTGGAAGAGACCAAGGAGGCTTTGGAGAATTGTACCATTCGGGCTACAGCACCGGGCTTGGTGGTGTATGAAACTCCACCGCGCTGGATGAATACCGGCCCCATACGTCCAGGCGTAGAAATCCGTCATCGTCAGACTATTATCAAATTGCCGGACTTGGATCAGATGGCAGTGAAGGTCAACATCCATGAATCCCAAGTGGACTTGGTTTCCGTGGGTATGCCGGCCATTATCAGCGTTGATGCCATGCCCAACCAGAGCTTCACCGGTAAAGTTAACAAGAAGGCTCTTTTGCCAAGCTCTCAAAATCAGTGGCTTACTCCGGATGTCAAGGTCTATGAGACGCTGGTTGCTTTCGATACGTCTGACCCGAATTTGCGTCCCGGCATGAATGCCAGCGTTGAGATTGTGGCCGAGCAGCTGCGTGATGTACTTTACGTACCTAGTCAATCGGTGCGTACTAACGCAGCTGGTGAGCATTTCTGCTTTACTGCTGACGGCAAGCCGGTACCGGTGGAGCTAGGCAAGCGCAACCAATCCTTTGTAGTGGTGCTTGCCGGCTTAGAGCAAGGAGATCAGATACTCATGGCACCGCCGCCGCTCATGGAAAGTAAACAGCAGGATGGCGACCCGGAGCAGGAAAGAATGGCAGCAGCACGGGAAAAGCTCATACAGTCGAAGCAGCGTGAAGAGGCCAAATCCAACAAGGACAAAAAAGAGGCGGCCAAAGAAGAGGATAAAAGCGAAAACGTAAAAGAGGACAAGTCACAGCCGGTAGAAGAGGGTGCCGGTACTGAGAAAAAGAGTGAGTAAGCCATTGAATAAGAGTAAGTCCTTTACGCTTTCGTTTTGGCATAAAGTGAGTCCGGTCTTGGCATTTATAGTTTTTCGACATGACGATATGGAATAAAAAAAGAAAGCCGCAGTCGCTTGCAAGCGAAGAATATGTGATCCGAATCAGGGACCTGTGCAAGAATTTTCAGATGGGCGACACGGTAGTGCAGGCTTTGCGCGGCATCAGTTTTGATCTGACGCGTGGCGAATATATGTCTATTATGGGCACTAGCGGTTCGGGCAAGTCTACCTTGCTTAATATCCTGGGTTGTCTGGATACGCCGAGTAGTGGGGAATACTTTCTCGATGGATTGGCCGTGGCACAGATGTCTGACAATGCACTTAGTGCGGTGCGACGCAAAAAAATAGGCTTTATTTTTCAGTCGTTTAACCTGTTGGGACAGCTTAGCGTGCTGGAAAATATATCGGTGCCGCTCTTTTATCAAGGCTGGACAGAGCGGGACAGCCGTGAGCGCGCCAGCAAGCTGGCTAAAATGGTAGGCTTGGGACACCGCCTGAAACATAAACCCACTGAGCTTTCAGGCGGGCAGTGTCAACGTGTAGCCATTGCCAGGGCGCTGGCAAATGAACCAGCTTTGATTTTCGCGGATGAACCCACCGGAAATCTGGACAGCGCTACCGGCAGGGAAATCATGCAGATACTTGATGGTCTGGCCGAGCAGGGACGTACGATCATATTGGTGACACATGAAAGAGATATCGCCGAGCATGCCAAAAGGATAATCAATCTCACCGACGGCGTCATTGCCAGCGATGAACGCCGCTGAGACACCAAAACTGATTGCTGATAATTTTCATGCGACGTTATTTATACAAGATCAAGCGTGTAGGTAAGCTTGGTGCAACCAGCCTTTTTGAGCACAAGTTGCGCAGCTTCTTGACCGCTTTGGGCATTATTTTTGGAGTGAGCAGCGTGATTGCCATGCTGGCCATAGGTGAGGGTGCCAGCTATGAGGCCCGCGAGCAAATACGCAGCATGGGCAGCACGAATATTATTATTCGCTCCAGGAAACCCGAAGATAGCGGTTCATCTACTAAGCAGCAGAGCCGCTTGAGTATCTATGGATTGACTTACCAAGATGTCATGCGTATCAGAGCGCTTTATCCGGATGTGCAAATCCATGTGCCGGCCAGGGAAATAGGCGTCAGACTGCGCTTTCGGGATGTCAGGTTGCCGGGTAAAGTGGTGGGAACCGTGCCCTGGTTCCTGGACAAGTCGCCCATGTATGTGCAGCAGGGACGCTTTATAGACGAATATGATGTGGAGACGGTGAGCAACGCCGTGGTACTCTCCGAGTCCTGCGCCAGAGCCCTGATGCCGCTGGAATACCCGATAGGCAAGAATATCTATCTGGGTGATAAGGCTTTTACGGTGGTTGGAGTGCTTGCTGAACGTAAAAAGAAGGACGTTACGGAGAAAAAGAGCGGACGGGATGTCTACGAGGTCTTCGTTTCCATTAGCTCAGCAAAAAACCGTTTTGGTGAGACTATCGTGAAGCAGGAAACCGGCTCGGTCAGCATGGAACGGGTGGAGCTGCACGAGCTTACTTTGACTGCGCCCAACGACGAGGCCGTGTTGCCCATCGCTAATTCGCTGCGTTCGACCCTGCAATTTTATCACAAGGAACCCGATTTTGAGATCACCGTGCCACTGGAGCTGCTGCAACAAGCTGAACAAACCAAGCGGATTTTCAATATAGTCTTGGGCAGTATTGCTGCCATTAGCCTGTTGGTAGGTGGCATAGGCATTATGAATATTATGCTGGCCAGCGTCACGGAGCGAACTCGTGAGATCGGCATACGTCGTGCCTTGGGGGCTACTCGTGGTGATATTGTTCTACAGTTTATTACCGAGGCGCTTTTGCTTTCTCTGGCCGGTGGGATTATTGGGGTGGGTTTGGGCATAGCGGTGCCGGCGCTAGTTTCTCATCTGGCTGGATTGGCCACCATTATAAAGATGCAGTCGCTGATTTTGGCCTTTTCCATCTCGATGATCATCGGTATGGTATTCGGTATTTATCCGGCATTTCGGGCAGCGGCCTTGTCGCCCATAGAAGCGCTGCGACATGAATAAAGAGCCGGTGGTTTGCTCTCTTCAATCTTCGATTATGGTAGGTAAATCCAAATCATTATGATCCTGTTGGCTTTCTGTGGCAGGCATGCGCCAAGAGGGGCTATATTTATCGTAGCTTGATTCTAATTGTTGCATTGTAGCCAAGTAACATTTTTTGCGATTGGGCAATTCCTTTAGAAAGCTGCTGGGCTGTCTGTAGTTGTCCCATTTGCCGAACATATAGCGCGAGCGACAATACAGCAGATATACCGCCTTTTTAGCTCGGGTTATGCCTACGTAAAGAAGCCTTCTTTCCTCTTCAAGGGTTTCCGCATCAGATACACTATTGGCATGCGGCAGTAGACCTTCTTCTACTCCAACTATGATTATAAAGGGGAATTCCAGGCCCTTGGAGCTGTGCAGCGTCATCAGCACTACAGAATCCGCCTCCGGGTCGTGCTTGTCCACATCGCTGACCAAGGACAGGTCTTGCAGGAAATCCGCCAGGCCGGCTTCCGGGTTTTCTCTTGTAAAGGCGTGCACTCGGGATAGCAGGCTGTCCAGATTTTCCAAGCGTTCATTGGCTTGTATCTCATCATATTGCTGTGTGATAAATTCTTGCAAACCGGAGTGCTTAAAAATGCTTCCGACTAAGCCGCACAGCGATGGGTCATCAAGCTCGATCAGGTTTTGGCACCACTGTGCGAATTCGCGCAACTGACTTGCTCTTTTGCCTTTGCCGGCGCAACAGGGCAGCTCTGGCAGGCCTTGTGCCATAAAATGCAGGATGCTGGCCTGTTCTTGTGCGGCCTTGTTCAGCAGCTCTTGCAGGGTTTTTGCTCCTATGCCGGTTTTCATGCAAGTAAGCACGCGTTTCAGAGCCAGTTCATCTTTGGGGTTGGCTTTCAGTCGCATAAAAGCTATGAAATCCTTGATCTCCTTGCGATCGTAGAAACGCAGCCCACCCATTATTTGATAGGGCAGGTTGGCATGAACAAAGGCTTCCTCAATTTCACGGGCTTGGTTGTTAGTGCGATAGAGCACAGCCATATCGCGCAGAGTATGCCCTTGTGCTTGTAGTTGCCTTGCCTTGCGCAGCACCCACTGCGCCTCGGCTTTTCCATCTGCAACTTGATGGCATTCCACCGGCGCTCCGGTCTCGTTCTCAGTGAACAGGACTTTTTCGATGCGGACCTGGTTATGGCTGATCAGGGAGTTAGCGACTTCCAATATATTTTGAGTGGAGCGATAGTTCTGTTCCAGCTTTAGTACTTTGGCCTCTGGGTAGTCGCGCACAAAGTCCATGATATTGTGATAGTTGGCGCCGCGCCATGAATAGATGCTCTGATCCGGGTCGCCGGTGACATGTATGTTTGCTCTTTGTCCGCCAATAAGCCTGATCAGCTTGTATTGCAGGTAGTTAGTGTCTTGATACTCGTCCACCAGCAGATAGCGCAGCCGATGCTGATATAGTTCCAGTAGGGTGGGGTTGTCCTGCAGCAGTTTTAAGGTCAGGTATAGGAGGTCATCAAAGTCTAGAGCGTTGAGTTGCCGCATCTTTTCTTCATAGTTGCGGCATATTTGCAGCAGCAGCTCGGGATGTGGGCAATAGGGTTGCCGCCCCAAGATCTGAGTGTAATCTAACAGCTGATTTTTGCTTTCACTGATAAGCTGTGCCGCTTGTTTGGGATTAATATTATAAAGCCCTGGACCCAAATCTTGTATGCAGCTTTTCAGTACCGCGAGCTGTTCAGTGTCATCGTATATGGTATAGTCTCGATCACGCCCAAAATCCGCCTTTTCTATATCGAAGCGCAGGAATCTGGCGCAGCAGCCGTGAAAAGTTCCCAGGTTGCGAGGTTCTTTACCGCTTAGTTCATGCACACGTTGGCGCATTTCCCGAGCAGCTTTATTAGTAAAAGTCATGGCCAGTATTTGCTCGGGCCAGACCCCTTGGCGCAGCAGCCAGGCCAGGCGTCTGGTGACCACTCGGGTCTTGCCTGAACCGGCACCGGCTATTACCAACATGGGGCCATCGCGATGAGTGACGGCCTCCAGTTGAGAGTCGGTAAGCCCCTCCAATAGTCTGGCATCATCAAAGGCCGACATTTTCTGTTTCCCTAACGATTACTTGATCTGCCTATTGGCGCACGACACGCGGTTCCAGCCCCTTGTAAGCGGCGTGTATACAGGCAATACCCAGAGCTTCTTCATCAAACACACTGAAGTTGTGTTGTTGTAGGAGCTTGCACAAAAGCTCAGGGTCTTTCAGCCCGGTCTTGGCAATGTCAACGGCGGCACCGAGCAGATGCCAGGAAATATAGCCTTGTTGACGCTGTTGCAATATGCGGTAAACCTGCTCAGAGCTGAGTTTTTCGCCTGTTTTTTGGCGTGCCTCCGCTATACTCTGAATATAATCAGGGCGACCGTTACGGCAGTACATGGCCTCAAGTTGCTCTTGACTGAACTCGGCCATGAGTTCGGCACAGTGACGTAGGCTGCGCCAAGCGCTGTTGACTTGCGGTTTTTGGCCGGTGGCGCAAAAATAAGCTTGTGCCGCCAGCGAAAAGGCAGCCTTGACTTCAGGCAACAGAGCGCAAATCGATTCCGGTTTGCAGGCATAAGTGAAAAAATCCTCTTCACGTCTGCTCTCGGTATCGTTCACTCTATGCTCCGCTTAGTGCCTTTTTTCCAGCTCTTCCAGAACTCTTTCATAGAGCGGCAGGTGAGCCTCTACATCTTCAGGATGCATGAGTTCGGCACACATCTGTGCTGTCAGCTCCGGACGCTCGGTATATGCCTTGTGGAAAAGGCTGGTATAATAACGCACCAGAAACTCTTCCTCGTTTTTCACCGTGCGGAACAAAGACAGACGTCTTCTGGGCAGCGGTACGGAGGAATCATCCGGATTTTCCCAGAGGCATGCGCCGTAGACCAGCGAGAATATGGTCCCGTACCAGGGGCGTTCCTCGACTATGCCGTCCGGATCCACCAAGTTATGCAGCTCTTCATTGGTCAGCACTCTGCCATTGTCTTCAAACAGGGCGTAGATATTGTGCAGCACGCGGTCGCGTATATTAGCATCTTCGATATACCAACGAGTCACACGCATATACTCAGCGAAAGAGAAGCTTTGCAGCTCTTGCAGGCTGTACGGCGAGGCATTTTTGCCTGCCGGTCCGATGACTAGCAGACCTTCTTCAGTCTGGTTGAGCTTGAAGACATTGCTCACAGACTGCAAGAACTCCATCAGGCTGCTGCATTGAAACTGCTCGGGCGTAAAGTCCGGCAGAGCCTCTTTGACTTTTTGTTCCAGGTCTTCCAGGAGCAGGCCGTTGACCGGTACCAAGTCCTTCAGGACGTTAACTACTGCGTTCTTTTCCGGGCTCGGGGCGGCGGCCGGGGCGGCTGCCGCGCTCTTGCTGCTTGGCTTGCCGCTGCCCATGGGCAGGAACTCGTCACAAAGCTTTTTCCAGCTGCTGTTAACGTTGCTGTCATTGGCTATGGCGATGACGATTTTACCGGCGCCTTTCAGACAGCCCAACAGCGTTTGGTAATCGGCTTCCGAAGTAACGATAACAAAACCGTCTAAGCCAGGTTTTGTGGCCAGGCAGCTTATTGCTTCAAAGGCCAGCATGTCATGACTCAGGTTTTTGCTTTGTCCGCGTTGAAGATGCTGCATAATGACGCCATGGCGCTGCAGTTCGGCTGCGGCTTTGCGCAGCTTATTGTTGCTCCAGTCTGCGAATGCCTTGCGATGCACCAAGTTGCCTACATTAGCCTGCAAGGCGGTGATCATTTCGGTGATGGCAGCGACAGCGTTATCGGAGTCCAGGCCGCCAAGGAAGTTTTCTAAATCAATTAACAGGGCAAATTGCGATTTTTTTTCTAGCATAGCTAAACTCATGGGAAGACCAATCTTGGGGATAATACTTATTATTCAAGGTGTGAAAATACAATAAGTGCAATAAAGACAGACCGTAATGTAATACAGCTTCAACAAATTTCAAGCACAATGAAGTTAAGTATTCGAAAAAAGACAATGTAAACGGCAGGAAACTTTAGGAATCGGTTTTTCTTTCCAGCTTCAGCATGAAGAGTCTGCCGACTTTGAGTTCAATTTTTTTCTCTGCCTCACCTTTTCCTCCTTTAGTAGCTGCTACTGTTCCCATAGCGATAAGGAAGCACAGGGTGAAGCTGCCGCCATAGCTTAGCAGGGGCAGGGGCAGTCCGATGACAGGCAGCAGGCGTATGCACATGCCAATGCCTATCATGACATGTGCCTGTGTCAGGGTGGCGAATGCCAGGCAGATATTGGCATCAAGTTGATTGTTTGCATTTGCGGCCCAATACAGGCAGACCGCGACCAGCAGGATATAGAGCAACATAATGGGCAGGCTGCCGAAAAGAAAGCCTCCTTCTTCAGCGATCACTGAAAATATAAAGTCGGTTGGCGCCACGGTGCGGGGCAGATAGCCCAGGCTTTTCAGAGTGCCATTGCGGAAACCCTTGCCATACAATCCACCGCTGGCTACGCACATAATGGATTGGCGTTCGTTCCAGCCGCCTTGACCGGAAACATAGGCGCTCAAGCGGCGCAGATGATAGGGGCGCAGCAGCCCTTTTTTGTTGCTTTGCTCACGTTGTGCCAGCATCTGCTTGAAGGGAGAGGCTTTTTCGGGCGGCTGTCCGCGCAGCCAGAACAGTGCGCCTATGGAGAGGATCGCTACAAGCAGAGCAAGCGTCAGCAGCGTTGCAAAGAGTTGTTCATGGCAATAGTTTATGAAGATCAGGACAAAGAAAGGCGGCAGCAGCATGAGAGCGTTTCCCAGGGAGGGCTCCAGCCTGATCAGCAGCATGGGCAACAGCAGTACAGCACAGACTAGGGCAACATGGCGCAAACCATGCGGTTTTTCCCCAGGCTGCATTAGTTGACAGAGCAAGAGCAGTGTGAAAATCTTGGCCGGTTCGGCGGGTTGCAGCATGAGTGGTCCAAGTTGTAGCCAGCGGCGCGCGCCGCCAATTTCCTTGCCGAAAAATAAAACCGCTATTAAGCCGAGCAGACTGAAAATGTAGGCCAGCCAAATAAAACATTTCCAGGAAAAGCTCTGATTGTTCCAAGTCCAGAACAATCGGAATAGGACACCACCTAGCAACAGGAAGATGATTTGCCTCTGCCAGTTAGCGCGAACCGGATAATCGTCGCCTATATAGCCGGTACTGTAAATATAAAAAAGGCCAAAGATGGAAAGCGCCAGTAGCAAAAGCCCAAATAACAGCAGGCTGAAAGAGAATTTATTGTGGGTATCTGAGCTCATAGCGGCGGACGCTCGGGTTGTATGTGGGACAAGACAAGATGAATCATCCGTTCTATAAAACAATTCGCCCTATGTCTAATAAAGATTAGCTGAATTCGTCACATAAGGTAATGGGGCAGTCTTTTGTAGTGTGGCGTGTAGGAACCGGGGTATTGCACGAGATGCATGAGGCATAGGACATATGAGACGATTAGACAATGGGATGTGTGGTTTTATCTTGGTTCGTGAGTTCCATATGTCATTCATTGCCATTTTTTTTACAGCACTACAGAAGACGCATAGCGCACAGGTGCGTTCGGATTTCAGCGCAGTTTGCCTCTACTTGTTTTTTATCCGGCCAAGACTATATTATAGAATCGTTTAGTACATTTGCAACTTCCGAAAGCGGGCATTGTACCCGCTTTTGTTTTTTCGAGACATGCTGAGGTGTCGTATGAGTGATAAAAGCAATCTTCTTGCCGCTTTGGATTATCTGGAGCATGAACGGGGGATTGATAGAGAGACCTTGATCGAGCTGATTGCCGAGTCTCTCCGTTCCGCAGCGCGCAAAGCAATTCGCCAGACCAGAGAATTGGTGGTTAAATTTGATGAGAAGGACGCCTTGTTCCGTTGCTGGGCAAAGCTGTTCGTGGCCGAAAAAGTCGAGGATCCCGGCTCTGAAATAGAGTTGGAAAAGGCAAGACAGAAGTTCCCCGGGGTTGCCATAGGTGACGAGATCGAATGGGAAGTGACCCCGAAAAATTTTGGTCGCATTGCGGCTCAGGCTGCCAGGCAAGTGATCTCGCAGGGGCTAAGACAGGCGGAAAAGCGCAATATTTGCGAACTGTATAGAGATCAGCTCAACCAACTGCTTAACGGGGTGGTCAAGCAAATTGACCGTAATGAGATCATTATTGATTTTGGCCAGGCCGAGGGGGCTATGCGCTTCCAGGATAAAATTCCTGGCGAAGAGTATCATCGTGGCGACCATCTGACCGCTTTGCTGATCGAGATCAATGATAGCCACTCCGGCCCCAGTCTCTACGTTTCACGCAACCATCCGGATTTTGTAGTGAAACTCTTCGAGCGTGAAGTCAGTGAGATATCGGAGGGTTTGGTGGAAATCAAGGCCATTGCCCGCGAGGCCGGATATCGCAGCAAGATTGCAGTACATGCCAATGAGGCGCGGGTTGATCCGGTGGGTGCATGCGTAGGAATGAGGGGTAATCGGGTCAAAACCATAGTGCGCGAGCTTAATGGCGAGAAAATCGACATCGTCGAATGGAGTGCGGATATACGCAAATTTGTGGAAAATGCTCTGAAGCCGGCCAAGCTTTCCAACGTCACAGTCGAAGAGGCCAGCAAAACCGTACGCATCAAAGTCGCCGAGGATCAGCTTTCATTGTCCATAGGACGTAAAGGACAAAACGCGCGCCTGGCTAGCAAACTGGTTGGCTGGAGAATCGATATCAGTAAGATTGAGACTGAGCCGGAAGAGAGCGCCCAGGATGATTACGAAACCTTGTATCAGCAGGCGGTAGATAGAGTTGCTCAGACTACCGGCATAGAGCCTGACAAAGCTGAGATACTGGTGCAAAACGGGTTTAACAGCCTGGAGGTGATAGTGACAGTCAACCAGACGGATATCGCGAAGCTGGAAGGAATAGGCGAGGAGCTTGCCGAACACATCATCAAGGCGGCGAAAGAACATGTCCAGAATTGATGCCTCGCTTGAAAAAGTCCTTGGATACCAAGATAACAAGACACAGTGAAATAAGCTTGAACATAAATGCGCGCCTGGCCGGCCGAAGGCAAGGTAGAAATTAAAGAGGGGACTAGCAATGACTCCGGAAAAAATCAGAGTATATGAGTTGGCCAGGGAATTGGGCATGAACAACAAAGACTTGTTGTCGTTGCTGAAGGAGGAGGGCTTTGAGGTTCGCAGTCATTCCAGTACCGTGGATGCTGAGGATGCTGACCTTATACGCCGTCAAATCATCGCTGAACGGCAACAGCAGGAAGAAGAGACCCTGCAAGTTATCGCCGAAACCCCCGAGTTGGTTGCAGAAGAAGACAGTGCTGAAGCGGCGGACGATGACGCTAAGCCCATGCCTGAGCTGCATCTGAAAACTCCGATCACCGTACGTGACTTGGCTGAGGCGCTGCATAAAAAGCCTAACGAGCTCATCGGAATGCTGATGACCATGAATATATTCGCGGCCATCAATCAGGTGCTGGATGTGGAGCTGGTGGAGCAAATTTGCGAACGTCATAAGGTCAAATTCGTACGTGAACGCAGAGAGAAGCCGCAGGAAAAACCGGCCAAAGACACCACACAGGCAGCCGCTAAGAGCCGTCCACGTAAAAAGGTGGGGCGTCCACCGGTGGTGGTTTTCATGGGACACGTTGATCATGGCAAGACCTCATTGCAGGATTATATACGCCATACGAGGGTTACCAAGGTCGAATCCGGCGGTATTACCCAGCATATGGGAGCCAGCGTGGCACAGGTCGGTGAAGACAGTATCACTTTTTTAGATACGCCGGGGCACGCTGCTTTTACTAGTATGCGCGCACGAGGCGCCAATGCCACCGACCTGGCTGTGCTCGTCGTGGCCGCTACCGAGGGCGTTATGCCGCAAACAGTGGAAGCTATCAACCATATCAGGGCAGCTAACGTACCCATTATTGTGGCTATGAATAAAATGGACTTGCCCGCAGCTAATCCTGACAAGGTCATGCTGGGGCTGCAGCAGAATAATATCAATCCGGAACCTTGGGGCGGCGATACCGCAGTGGTGCCAGTCTCTGCAGTGACCGGCGAGGGCATAGACGATTTGCTTGAACGCATATTGCTTGAGGCTGAAATGCTTGAGCTTAACGCTGACTTGAACGCTCCTTTCGAAGGATTGGTAATCGAGGCGCAAATGGAAAGCGGCATGGGGCCTACAGCTAATATCCTGGTGCGCAATGGCGTGCTCAAGGTAGGAGACTGCTTGCTGTGCGGAGAGACCTACGGACGTATCAAGGCCATAATCGATACTCACGGTAAGCGCTTGGCTAAGGCCGGCCCTTCAACCCCGGTGAAAATCCTGGGACTTTCCGGGGTGCCGGACGCCGGTGACCCGATCGCCAGCTGCCCCAATGAACAGCAGGCACGCAGCTTAGCTGAAGAGGCCAGGGATAAAGCACATGCCGCCAGCTTGCAAGTGGAACGCACGGTTAATCTGAACAATCTCGACGACTGGTTCAATAAGCAGAAAGGCGATGAGAAGCCGGTATTGCCATTGATCCTGAAAACCGACGTGCGTGGTTCTTTAGAGGCGCTCAGCGACTCCATCCATAATCTGAAATCTGACCGGGTCAGCGTTAATATCATTCATGGTGGCGTGGGCGAAATTACCGAGTCCGATGTGGTTTTGGCGCAGGCTTCCGAGGCTGTCATCTTGGGCTTCCACGTACGTGTTATGCCGGGTGTAAGGCGCTTGGCAAAGCAGAAAGGGATAGATATTCGACTTTACTCGGTTATTTACGAGCTTCTCGATGAGCTTAAAGAGGCCATGCGCGGGCGTTTGGCACCGGAGATACACGAGACTCCGTTGGGAGAGGCCGAGATACTGCAAGTATTCAATGTCAGCAAAGCCGGTCGCATTTGCGGTTGTCGTGTGCAGAGTGGCGTCATTCGCGTCAATGCCAAGGCTAAGGTTTATCGTGACAAAGAGCTTATCTATCATGGCCAGGTTCAGACCTTGAAGCATTTCAAAGAAGATGTTCGCGAAATACGTGCCGGTTTCGAATGCGGCATACGGCTGGACAACTTTGAGGACTTTGAGGTAGGCGACCGCATAGAGGTTTTCAGCATTACCCAGGTGCAGCCGGAGTTGTAAGAGCTCCGTTCCAGGAACACATATCATGTCAGTAGCAAGAACAACTAGGCTTAACGCTCTGTTGCAGCGCGAGTTGGGCGACCTGCTCAAAGTCTATGTCACGCCGGCACTGCCGGAGTTGCTTGTCACCATCACTGAGGTCAAAGTCGCACCTAATTTACGCGACGCCATAGTGTTCTTCAGTGTCTATGGTGATGGCGATGAGGAGCGGAACCAAGATAAGGCCATGCGTCTCTTGCAGGAAAAGCGTGTGGCCATGCAAAAAGCACTGGCGTCACAAATTGTGCTGAAATATACGCCGGTGCTTAGATTCAAATATGACCCTACGCCGGCAAAAGCAGACAGGGTAATGGAAATATTGGCGGAATTAGACTTGCCCGAGTAATTGCCCGGCTCGATGCAGCAGGACTGAATCGAGCCGGACGTCTATACGTTTGCTGATTTATTTTTTATACTTTACGGCGATGCCGCGAAGATGTAATTCTACTTCACTGATTACGCCCAAAATAGATTTTACCTTGGTGTCGACCTCGATATTGAGGATATCGTCGGCATCAAGACCTTTGAGAGCATCGTTTTTGGCTGCCAGGATGCTGGAGTCGCCATTGCTTACCCAGCCCAGGATGGAGGTGGACTTGCTTATGCCGCTGACCGGGCCGAGCACCGTTACTTCTTTCAGGCTCTCGGCCTTGGGGGCGATATAGCCGCCCTTGTAGACGTCAGTGAGGATCAAACCTGGTCCAGCATAATCAAAACCATGGCAGGTCAGCGATGTGGCGCAGCCGGTGACAAAGGCCGCAGCCGCTAAAATTGCGAATAGAACGACAGTCTTCTTCATGCTTGAGCTCCTTTGCTTGGTTGAAAAAAAGTAGGGATAAAACCTACCTGCAACTACTATATATGGTCGAAAATAAATTACAATCGAAACACAGCCATCCGATGGGCTGTAAAAACGGTATGTTTGACCAGATTTTATGCATTCAGCACTTTGCCGCTTCGCAGTAGTGAGTGCCTTCCCAGACCGATCCGACCAATATGACTCATAACTTTGAATTTTTGCGTTCGCAACCTGTGTGATGGCTGATTTTTTACCCGGAAGTAGCCTCTTAAAAATAGACTTATGACATTAAAGAATTATAGTATACGGTTCCGACCAAGGCCGGTCGGTTATTTCGCCGTCGGCGCATATCTTGGTAAATCCCGCTGTTTTAAAGGAGTCAATTGTGGAATTCACTGCTAGCGACCTTCAGATAGTCCGCACCGATCCAGCTCCCTGTGTTGTGAGCTTGTCGGTCAGCATCCCTGCTGACAAGGCTATGGAGGTTTATCGTCAGACTTTTAATAAGTATACCGAAAGGGTGCGTCTGCCGGGTTTTCGCCCTGGCAAGGTACCTGCACACATTATCGAAAAACGCTTTGGTCAGGACATTCGTACTGAAACCGGCGAAGCTCTTTTCTCGAAGACTTGCGATGAGGCGTTGAAGGCGGAGAAAATCAAGCCGGGGATCGAAATGAAACAGCAGGACTTGGAGCTGGGCGAGTTTCAGGTCGAACAGGAATACAGCTACAAGGTGCGAATTGAGACCGAGCCTGCATTCGAGCTGCCGGAATATGTCGGTGTCAGTGTAAGCAGCAATGAGGTGAAGGTTGGCGAAGAGGAGGTCAATGCGATTATCGACCAGCTGCTTGAACAGTATAGCACATATAACGCGGTGCAGCGTGGTGCACAAAGAAATGACATGCTCAAGCTTTCATATAGTTGCACAGCTCCGGAAGAACTCATAAACAATGATAAGATTACTTATTTCCTGAAAGCAGAAAATACTTGGCTGCTGATGAAGGAACCTGAATTGTTGCCTGGAGCAATTACTGTCCTGGAAGGGATGAGCGCTGGTGAAAAGAAAGAAGCTGAAATCAGCTTCCCCGAAGAACACCATAGCGAAGAACTGCGTGGTCAAACTTTTACGTACACATTCGATGTCAGCGAAGTGCAAGAGCAAACACCGCCGGAGATGAATGAGGAATTCTGCAAGAAGCTCGGAGTCGAAAACGTGGAGGAGCTCAAAGAAAGGATAGAAGAAAATGTACGCAGGAGCAAGCAGAACAGCGAAGACCAAAAGGCGGTTAATCAAATCATGGACGCTCTTGTGGCCGGGCAAACATTCGATATGCCGCCCACGCTGGTGGCCGCAGCAAAACAAGACATGCTGAATGCATACGCACAGCGTCAGGAAAATCGCAACCTTGATGAAAAGGAGCTTAATGCCAAGCTGGCAGCATACGATTCAGAGGCTGAGCAGCAAGTCCTCCGTGCTCTGCGTTTGGAATACATACTTGACGAAATTGCCCGGAAAGAAAACCTGAAGCCTGAAGGCCAAGAGTTGATTAATATGATTCAGAATTATGCCACACAAAATCGGAAAAGTATGGATGAGGCGTTGCGTGAAATGCGGAAAAGCGGAGAGATAGGTTATATCTATCGACGTATGCAGAAAGGTCGAATCGTGGATTTTCTTTTAGAGAAAGCCAATCGCAACATAATCAGTGCAGAAGATTAGGCACAGGGGGTCGCTGTCTATGAACAACCAAGAAAAATACGCTTACAAAAATAATTTCTACGTTCCTTATGTGATCGAGCAGACTGGGCAGGGGGAGCGCCAATATGATATTTATTCGCGCCTGCTTAAGGATCGCATCATCATGCTTGGCACTCAAGTCACCGACGCTGTGGCTAATTCCATTGTGGCGCAGATGCTCTTTCTGCAAAGTGAAGACCCGAAAAAGGACATTGATTTCTACATCAACAGCCCCGGCGGCATAGTTACTGCTGGGCTCGCCATTTACGATACCATGCAGATGCTCAGCTGCGATGTGCGCACATATTGCATTGGTCAAGCCGCCAGTATGGGAGCCGTGCTGTTGGCTGCTGGGGCAGCAGGCAAAAGATACGCTCTGCCAAATGCGCGCATCATGATACATCAGCCCTCAGGTGGCGTGGAAGGAACCGCTGCCGACATTGACATACAAGCCAAAGAAATATTGCATATCAGAAAAGTGCTGTATGATATATTGGCTAAGCATACCGGCAAAAAATCCGAAACTATACAGAAAGACAGCGAGAGGGACTTTTTTCTGACTGCTGAGGCTGCCAAAGCCTATAATGTCGTCGATCATATCATGTTGCCTGGCGGAAAAAGTAAAAAATAAGCAATGGATAAATGTAGGGGGGTAGGGGGCTGCACGATATTACGCCGATTTCTCCGAACCGGCTGTTTTCGGGTTTCGCCATAAAGCATTTTTAACTCATGAGCAAGAAAAAAAACAATAACGAGCTTACGTGCTGTAGTTTCTGTGGACGTTCAAAAGAGGACGGCGTGCTTCTGTTGGTTGCTGAAGAAACTATGCAGGCTATCTGCAATATTTGCGCTCGATCAGCGCAAGAGAACTTTACTGCTGCTATGATGGCAATGAAGCGCAGTGGCAGGAAAAGCAATATCGAGACGTTGCCGAGTAGCCTGTCTTCTGAAGCCCTAATTCCGAAAGTTGGCAGTCCGGCAGAGATAAAAAGCTACCTGGATCAGTATGTAGTCGGGCAAGAGCGCGTTAAGAAAATACTCTCGGTGGCAGTGCATAATCACTATAAGCGACTGCAACATTTGGCAAAGGGAAACAGGGACTTTGAAGATGTAGAGATCGAGAAGAGCAACGTGCTGCTTATCGGCCCTACCGGATCCGGTAAAACCTTGCTAGCCAGGATATTGGCCAAAAAATTAAATGTGCCTTTTGCAATTTGTGATGCAACTACCCTGACCGAGGCCGGATACGTCGGTGATGACGTTGAAAATATCCTTGTGCGTTTGCTGCAAGCGGCTGATTATGACGTTAAAAAGGCAGAGATTGGTATTATCTATGTGGACGAGATAGATAAGATCGCAAAACGCAGCGAAAATGTCTCTATTACTCGTGATGTTTCTGGCGAGGGTGTGCAGCAGGCGCTGCTGAAGATACTAGAGGGGACTGTCTCAAACGTTCCGCCACAAGGCGGCAGAAAGCACCCACATGCAGAGTATGTAGCCTTGGATACTACCAATATACTGTTTATCTGCTCGGGAGCATTCGTTGGCCTGGACAAAATTATCCAGCGTCGGGATGGGGTGCGTGTGCTCGGTTTCGGGCGCAAGGCCGAAGAAGGTGCCCTGGATTTGGGCGATTCCGAACTTAATACGCTGGACTTTGTTGAGCCGGAAGACCTCCTGCGTTTCGGTCTTATCCCCGAGTTTGTCGGGCGCCTGCCGGTTGTTGCGGCACTGCATGAACTGAGCAAGGAAGATTTGGCCTTGATTCTCAAGGAACCCAAGAACTCCTTGTTACGCCAGTATCAGGCCTTGTTCGCTATGGATAATGTCGAGTTGATTTTCGCTGATTCGGCTATTGAGGCTGTGGCTGAGAAGGCTATGCGCAAAAAGGCCGGTGCGCGCGGCCTACGCGCAGTCATGGAGAAATTCATGACTGATCTTATGTTTGATATACCTGATCTGGACGGCAAAAAGGCCAAGTGCCATATAGATGCCGACATTGTCAATGGTGTGCGCAAAGCGAAGTTGGAGCTGCTGGCTGGTGCATCCTAGATTAGCTCTTATGGATAACCGTTAACCTGTCATCATTAGCTGAGGAAAAAGACGCGTGACGCATCGTGTAGCGACGAGACCAAAGATGAGTCCGGACAAGGCGGCAAGGCCATCTTGCCCCAGAGTGGGTCGCCGGCGCATTTTTGCAACTGCGCTAAAATGTTGTATAATATGTCTTCTTCTGCCGCTTTTCATTACACAAAGTGCCTGCCTTGCTGCCCAAAGCAGTAAAAGCTTCGCCATACGTTATAGGACACTGCAAAAACAACGCTATCTTTATTTACGCGATGTAGCTAGTTTCTATGGCATGAACTATTCGGTGGCTGGCAAGAATGCAGTTTTGCAATCACGCTATAGTTATCTGCTTTTCACCAAAAACAGCCGCATCTTCAGAATCAATGGTATCGAATCGCATCTGTCTTTCGGTATTATCGAGTATAACAATGAGATGTTTCTGCCACAAGTAGATTTCCAGAACTTTATAGACCCTATACTACGGCGTACTACTATTCCTAAAAGAAAAATCCGCCATATTATGTTGGACCCTGGGCACGGTGGCAGTGATCCGGGCACGCAAAATAAGGGTATAATAGAAAAAAACCTTAATTTGGTTTTCAGTCGCAGAATCGCCGCAATTTTACGCAGACGCGGCTACAAGGTGAGCCTGACCCGGGATAAAGATCATCTATTGCGTTTAGAGCAGCGTGTTGCCGCTGCCAATCGTTTGCAGCCCGATCTTTTTGTCAGTATTCATTGTAATGCCGCTGCCAGTACTGCTGTCAATGGTATAGAGACCTTTATTATAAATCCGGCCTTAACTCCGTCCAGCGGGGGCAATACCTTCGCTAAAAAAGCGGCTCCCGGCAATGCCTACGACCGTGAAAATGCCCTGCTGGGCTTCATTATGCATAGTAATCTATTGAAGGCGAGCAATGCCAATGATCGCGGCCTGAAACGCAAACAGTTCTATGTTATACGTGAGGTCGCCTGTCCTGCCGCGCTACTCGAATTGGGCTTTCTTAGCAACCCTGATGAACGCGCAAAGCTGCTAAAATCAAACTATCAAGATAAATTGAGCGTGGCAGTATGCGACGCTATACAAGAATATGAACAAGCCTTGGCGCCTAAACGATGATAAGAAGCTGTTCAACAACTAAGTGCACATTTCCGGTCCCTGTTGTCTGCTTGCTTCCGATTCTATCAGTTGGGTGTGTGCATACATTCATTTCAGAAGATGGCATGAGTTCACATTTAACTTTCTGTAATCGAAAAAATCACATTATGGGATGGCTGTGAATAGAAATCAATTGAAAGGCTTATTTCTTGGATTGACTGCCACTTGTTTTTGGAGCAGTTTTTATCCGGTGAGTCGTTATCTGTTTGGCAGCGAAGCCGAGAAATTTGATGAGTTGTTTGTGTCATTTCTTAGGTTTGCATTTGCATTTCTGTTTCTACTGCCATTTCTTTTCCGAGGGGACAGCTTGCGGAAGTTCTGTCGAAACTGGAAACATGACTGGGGACTTTTTTTGTTTTTATCGGCGGTCGGCATTGTGGGGGAGGGCGTATTGATTTTTGTTGCCACCAAGTATACGACGGCGGCAAGGGCATCACTGATGGCGAATTTGTCGCCAGTCTTTACGGTTTTACTTTCCTGGCTTGCCGGCAAAGAAATGTTGACAGGGCGGAAAGTGACAGGCATGCTGCTCGGCTTCGCTGGTATCACAACCGTGGTGCTTTCTCGCGGAGCAGATATTTTTACCGGAGGTGCCTCGACACTTTGCGGAGATTTTCTGGCGCTGGGATCGGGCGTTTGCTGGGCAGTTTACACCGTATTCGGAACAAAAATCACGGAGCAGTATGGAGGAATATTCTGCACAGCGGTGCTTTTCGGTTTAGGAACAGTGTTGATGATACCGGTGATGCTTCTGGCTGGAAGCAAAATCTCGTTTGACTTCCCTGGAACGGTCTGGTTGGGCTTGCTGTATTTGGGATGTTGCACAAACGGACTTGCCAATGGTGCATGGTATTGCGCGCTGAAATATGTTAAACCTAGTGAATTGGGGGCTTTGGGTTATGTCAGCGCAATGATTACAGTCACCTTTTCCATTGTGTTTCTAGCTGAAAAAATAACCTGGCTCTTTGCTCTCGCCATTGTAATGGTTCTAGGCGGAGTCAGCCTCATGCTAAGTATTGGAAACAAAAGGAAATCATGCCAAGCCTCTGCTGATGGCTGCTAACCTAAGCCAATTCTGAAAAGTCGAATAACATAAAGAGAAACGGAAACCGGCATGAAGGCAAAAAAAGAGACCTTCGCCATCTGTTTTCCCAGCTGGCACCCTGATCGGCATTATGAACACGCGTTCCCAAAAATAGCTAACCCCGTCCCAAAGTATTCAGGCAGCATTTTATCCGCAGATTACACAGATGCACGCAGATTTTCAGGACAATGAGTC
>JAAZKR010000069.1 GCA_012799725.1 Oligosphaeraceae bacterium
AGAACGCAAAGATAACCGCAAAGAACGCAAAGAACGCAAAGAACGCAAAGAACGCAGAGAACACGAAGAACGCCAGGAAAAGGGGATGAAAAAGAAGCTTGGCGACCTTGGCGGATAAAGTAAAAATCGAAAATGGCCTTTTTGGAAAAACGGTTTTATTAAGCGTGAAATTGAACCAATTATGCCGTTTTTTACCGCTTATGGGATGATTGTGATTTATTATTTGGGTTGGTGGTTGATGGTCGGTTGGGGTGTGGACATTGTGGACAAGGTGGACATTGTGGACATTGTGGACAGGGTAGACAGGGTGGACGCTGGTAAGGGTTCCCCACGCGCTGACTACAGACACATACATTTATCCAGCAAATACTGAGAGTAAATCACTCTTATCTGTCGGATACGATTTTTGATGATATATTACATGTGTTACGTATTAGCTGCATTCCGTAAAGTTCATTAAAGCATAAACCACAATTTTTTCTACGGCAAAACACCTATTTGCCTTTTTATATTACTACAAGGAGTTTACTATGCATCTGAAGCAAACTCCCGCTACTTTCAGTAAAACCCTGTTACATTCTGGAGATCTGCTAGAAATAACCTTAGAGTTAGATCGCATTCTTCCGGGCAAGGCCTTTGTGCGCACCAATCTGGGCAACAATGCCGTGCGTCTGCGCGAGATCATCGAGCAGGTTGATCTGGGCCGTCCTCCCGCCGGACGCGACTGGCGTGACATTGAGATGCGGCAGGTCACGGCACAGCGTTATAGCCTGCTGTTGCCCATGAACGAAGTAGGCGTCTTTGAATTCAAGGCTTTTTTCCGCGAAGAAAGCTCACAGCAGACGCATTGGCCGCGAGGCGAGAATGCCCTGGTCAAAATTGAAGCTGCTGTGACTTTCGCTGACAACAGCATCTATAACGCGTTTGTCAGGCAATTCGGCGCAAACAAGTTTGCGGAAGAATTAAGCGCTGAGCAGCAAAAAGCTGAAAGCCTGCTGAATTCGCAACTGTTCACTGTTATACCACCCTCGGGCAAGTTTCAGGACTTGGCTGCTGAACTTGATTTCATCATGGGTGAACTAGGCTTCAGGATCATACAGTTGCTGCCCATACATCCGGTACCGGGGAACTATGCGCGCATGGGAAGATATGGCAGTCCGTTTGCGGCGTTGGACCTTTATAGCGTGGAGCCGGCATTGGCCGAGTTCGACCGTAAATCAACCCCAATGGAACAGTTCATACAACTCGTTGATGAAATACATGCCCGGGAAGGCATGATCCTGCTGGACATACCAGCCGGTCATACCGGTTGGGGCTCCGTCTTCCAAGTGCATCACCCGCAATGGTTCAAACGGCGCGAAGACGGCAGTTTCGTCAATCCCGGCGCCTGGGGCGTAATCTGGGAGGACTTGTGCAAGCTAGATTATGACAAACAGGAGCTCTGGCAGGAAATGGCACAGGTGTTTCTGCATTGGTGCGCCCTGGGAGTAGACGGCTTCCGCTGCGATGCCGGCTATATGATCCCAGCTCCGGTATGGACGTATATCATCGCAAAAGTCAGAGAGCAATACCCTGACTGTATCTTCTTCCTCGAAGGCCTGGGTGGAAGCCTGGAAAGCACTGAAAAACTGTTAAGCGTCAGCAATATGAACTGGGCATATTCGGAAATGTTCCAGCAGTACAGCATCAGAGAAATCAAAGACTACCTTGATTTCGCATGCCGGTTTTCAAAACAAAATGGACCCTTGGTTAATTTTGCTGAGACGCATGATAACGATCGCCTCGCCAAACGTTCTAAAACTTGGGCGCGGTTGCGCTGCAATATGAATGCACTACTGGCGCCGGCAGGCGCATTTGCCATCGCTAATGGCGTAGAATGGCTCTGCACCGCAAAAATCGACGTACATGAAGCCAGAACCCTGAATTGGGGTGCTAAAGATAATCTCGTTCGAGAAATCCAGCAGCTTAATCATATCCTCAAAACCCAGCCCGCCTTTCAGGCTGACGCCGAACTTCGAAGACCGCTCAGTGCCGAAGGCGAAGCAATCGCGCTGCTGCGCATCCCCAAGGATATCGAGCAGAGCCTGTTGGTTGTTGTCAATCCTGATGAGAAACGCAGTTGCAGCTTGGAATGGAATTGTGTAGAGTTCAGACTGCAACGCAACAGAGCCTGGGACCTGCTCGCTGAACGCTGGATCGAACTGAGCCGCAGCGGCGCCAAGTATAGTTTCGAACTGCCCCCCGCAACCACATACTGCCTGGCTAAAGATAAACCGGCAAAAAACCTGCCGTCCGGCCCCAGCGCAAACCAATGGCAGATTATGCGTGACATTGTGCTGGACACCTTTACTTTCCTGCATGGATGCAGCGATTGCTGCGATCTGGACATGCCAGCAATGCTGCGCAAGCTGTACCATAATCCGGTGGAATTCCTTAGAGCAATGCGCGGGCCAAAAGTGTATCTGCCGGTCATCTTCTGGCAAGCGCACCGAGATGAAAACCGCATTCTGCCCCTGCCACCCGACCATCACCTCCTGGTCAGTAATGAAACCCCCTTTGTAGTGAAAATTTCCTTGCATGGCAACTGCTTGCAAAAACAACGCGCCATACCTTTGGCGGACGGCAGCTACTGCGCCCTCATGCAACCCATGCCGGTCAAATCACAAACTCAGCTGGTCGATCTCGAGATCAATCTGTTTAATAAGGGGCAGGCTTGCCGACGCTATGGCACATTAGCCATGCTCGCCAAGAAACCGCTGCAAATCAGCCTGAGTTTGCCCACCGATCAGTTGGAACCGGTGCATTGCGGTTTGGCCAGTAATGATTTAGGCGGCTATGCCATGCCTAGAGCGGCTTGGGGACAGCTCCACAGCAAGTACGATGCTCTATTAGCCGCCAATCTCGATCCCCGGGTACCGGTCAGTCCCAGGATCATGCTCACGCGCTGTCGTGCCTGGCTAGTGCATAGGGACTATTCCCGCGAACTAAATCCAAGCTGCCAGGATGATTTCAGCGTACTTGATGCGCAGAGTATGCAATGGAGCTTCACCGTGCCCTCCGGCATGGGTGAAAACATCGGTCTAAAGGTCTGCCTGCAAATGAGTCGCCACGATAATGCTTTACGCCTGAGCTTCACTCGTAACCAAAACACAGCTGAAAACCAAGGTCAAGAGCTTGACGACGAGGAACCGGTCACCCTTATCCTGAGACCGGACATCGATGATCGCTCCGCCCACAGCGTCACCACGGCTTTTCGTGGTGCTGAGACCCGGTTCCCCTTGGCTGTGCGCAATTTTCCGCAGGCTTTCGAGTTCGCCCCCGAGAAAACACATCTACTGCGTATGAGCTGCAGTGCAGGCAGCTATTCGAGCAGTCCGGAATGGGCTTATCAGATTGCTCATCAGATTGAGGCGCAAAGAGGCTTGGAGCCGACTGCCGATCTTTTCAGCCCTGGTTATTTCAGGGTGGAACTTAAGGGCGGCGAAAGCGTCCAATTTAATGTAGTTGCAGAACTTACAGGCACAAAGGCCAAGACGATACAATGGCCTGAGCCGCCGGCACGGGCAGAAAAGCGCGAATTGCTGCATATACTGCGCGACTCACTGCAAAGTTATGTCGTACGCCGAAATGAGCACCATAGTATCATCGCAGGATATCCATGGTTCCTGGACTGGGGCAGAGACAGCCTTATCGCCATGCGCGGACTGATTGCTGCTGGTCTGCTCGAAGAAAGTGCCGGTTGCATCAGGCAATACGCCAGCCTGGAAAAAGATGGCACGTTACCTAATACCTTGGCCGGCCATGAAGTCGCCAACCGCGACACTAGCGACGCTCCGCTCTGGCTCTTCGTGGCTGTCTCTGACTACCTTAAAACCGGAACGCAAAAAGACTTTTTACAAATGCAATGCCAGAATAGAACTCTGCTGGAGGTGCTGATTTCCATAGCAGAAAACTATCTGGCCGGCAGCGCCAATGGCATCAAGGCCTGCCCTGAAAGCGCCTTGGTTTTCAGTCCGGCACACTACACTTGGATGGATACCAACTATCCTGCTGCTACCCCAAGACAGGGTTATCCGATAGAAATACAGGCGCTTTGGATACATGCTCTGCAATTTCTAGCCAAACATGATGGGCAGAAAAAATGGTCTGAGCTGGCCAGCAAAGCGCGCCAGAGCCTGTACCAATACTATCCAGGCGCAAGGCATGTCGGCTTCTCTGATTGTTTGCACGCTGAACCGGGACAGCCGGCCAGCAAGGCCAAACCCGATGATCATTGCCGACCAAACCAACTGCTGGCTGTGACCTTGGGCGTCTTAGATAACCACAAACTGGAACGCCAGATACTGCGCGCCACGCAGGCATTGCTGATGCCTGGCGGCATACGCTCACTGGCCGATCAACCGGTACAGCACCTGCTGCCTGTGCAATGGCAGGGAAGACTCGTAAATGACCCAAGCAGACCCTACTGGGGACAATACTTGGGTGACGAAGATAGCCGACGCAAACCGGCCTACCACAACGGCACTGCATGGGGCTGGATGCTGCCTTCATATTGCGAAGCGCTGTATATCAGCTTCGGCAAATCAGCAATGCTCGCCGTCAAGGCTCTGCACAACCTCTCAGCAGATACTCTGCTTAAGGGCTGCCTAGGGCATCTGCCAGAGATATTGGACGGTGACAGCCCACACCAGATACGCGGCTGCCCGGCGCAGGCCTGGAGCGTAACTGAACTCTACCGGGTGCTAAAGCTTCTGGAAAAACACAAGAATTGAAAAATGTCCCGGGCAGCCCCGATATGGACTGTCCGGAAACCGTGAAATAACCAAAAAGGAGATTGACATGGCTAAAGAAATAAAAAAAGCAAAAGACGCTGTCAAAAACAAAGCCAAAAAGAAGGAAATCGACATGACTAACTCAGGGAACAAAGGACGCAGAAGAGTCAGCTTTGTCTATCGTGGCAAACCTGGCGAAGCCGTCTTCCTGGCCGGAGACTTCAATGCTTGGGACACGGCGAAAAAACCCATGTTTGACAAAGACAACAATGGCATCTATACCTGCATGTGCCTCTTGCGGCCGGGACAATACGAATACAAGTTCTTCGTGAATGGAACTTGGTTCCTGGATTCCTGCTGCCCCAACATCAACGTCAATCAGTTCGGTTCGCACAATAATTTCATCGAAGTAAAATAAGCAAAGAACCGAGAAATTAGACCCGAAGCAATTGCTCCGGGCTAATTATGCCTTTGCAATGCTTATACAGATATGCATTGCACCTTTCTTTCCATAACTTTTCCTGTTGCTGATTTTAGGGCATACGGCACAGAACTGGCCGCCCTCATGGACTTGAACCATGCGAAGTCGACAGATATTTCTGGGTACGCTTGCCATAGGCGGCGGCGCGCCGGTATCCATCCAGTCCATGTGTGATACTGACACGGCTGACAGTAGCGCTTGCCTGGCACAGATAGAGCGCTTGGCCAAGCTAGGTTGCCAGATTGTACGCTTAGCCATCCCGGATCAAGCTGTGCTGCCATCTTTTGCTCGGGTCTGTGCGCAAAGTCCACTGCCGGTTGTCGCCGACATACATTACGACTACCGCTTGGCACTGGGAGCTTTGGAGGCCGGAGCAGACGGGCTGCGCCTCAATCCGGGCAATATCTCTGAGCCGGATAAAGTATCCCTGGTTGCCAAGGAATGCGCCCGACTCGGAAAGACCGTACGCATCGGCGTGAATACCGGCAGTTTGGAGCGCAAAATCGAGGCCGAATTGGGGCGTGGTCCAGAGGCCATGGTAGCCAGCGCTCTGGCATATATTGATATATTTGAACGTCAAGGCTGTCATAACCTAAAAGTCAGCCTGAAGTCATCCGACTTAAAAACCAGCGTACAAGCGGCTCATCTTTTCGCCAGCAAGTCAGAGCTCCCTCTACATTTAGGCATTACCGAAGCCGGCAGCCTGCGCAGCGGCATGCTCAAGTCTGCCATCGGCATTGGTGCGCTTCTGCTTGAAGGCATAGGCGATACCATCAGAGTGAGCCTGAGTGCACCTCCAGAAGAAGAAGTAAAGCTGGCAAAGCAGATACTTGCAGCCGTTGGCCTGCGTCATGACCGCCCTGAACTTATCTCCTGCCCTACCTGCGGCAGAACCCAAATCCGGCTCCTTCCTATTGTTGAAGCGGTAGAAAATTTATTAGACGAACTTGAGAACGCAGGAAAACACCTGCCTTGGCGCAAGATCGCTGTCATGGGATGCAGTGTGAACGGTCCCGGCGAGGCTCGAGAAGCCGATATCGGCATGGCCGGCGGCAAAGGCAAAGCGGTCATATTCGAGCAAGGCAAGATCACCATGAGCCTGCCGGAAAATGAAATACTTCCGGTCTTCCTGCAAAAAATACGCGAGGCCGCACGCTAGCCTTTTGTGGTGCACCATCCGTGCGGCTCGGCTGCCCTCACCCCAGCCCCCGGTTTAGTGCCTCCTTTAAGGGGACAAGGGTGGCTGAGCCGCCGGCATAGTGAATCCTATCGCTGGAGTGAATGATGCGCTTATGGCTGCGTTCTGTGGTCGGCCATACTTGGCCGACAGGCGCAGATTCAAACTTCACACAATAACAAACGGCCAGCAGATATGTGCGTAAGACACGCATGTTGCCTGCAAGCAAGCTTGACTTAGACAAGTCTAACTTTATATTATTGCTTTCCTGTGATTCAACGCGTCAATTTTCCCGGTTTTTCTGTTAAAGCGATGCTCCGACAACCAATATATGCCCGGTCAGCTCGATGGGCTTCTTGTCCGGCAACGCGTGTGGTTTCACAATCAAATGCGAAGCAAATTCACAGCAGGTCTTTTTATGCGCAATCTGAAGATATCCAGCAGCCTTGAAGACTACTTGGAAGCGATCGCTGAGATCATCGAGAGCGAAAAGCACGCTCACAGTAAAGAAATCGCCGAGAAACTCAAGGTTTCCACTCCTTCGGTATCTCATGCTTTGCAGGCTTTAGCAGCACGTGGCTTGATCAGGTATCAGCCACACGCTCCTGTGACTTTGACCCGGCGAGGCAAAAAACTGGCCGATGCCATCAGACATCGACATCAAGTGATGAAATGCTTTTTCGCCAATATCCTCAAGCTTTCTGACGAAGAGGCCGATGACTTTGCCTGTAAAACCGAACATATACTCACCGAAAAATATAAAGACCGTTTCGTTGCATTAGCTGATGCCATCGAAAACCGCGAGGACTGTACCGGGCTGCGCAAGTATTTGGACGAATATTTGCCCACCATCGAGGGTGAGGACAGCGATATCATCTCACTGGATTTACTCCCGCTGGGGCATGAAGCCACCGTGGTAAGCATCAGCGAAAATCTGCCCGGCATCAAAAAATTTGCTGATCTAGGCTTGGTGCATGGCAGTATTTTGCAGATGGAGGGCAAGGCACCGTTTGGCGACTTGATTCGCATCCGGGTCATGGAAAGCCGTCTTTCCATGCGTGAAAAAGACGCTGCCAATATTTGGGTGAAACCCTTGAACGCAAACGCAAACGCAGCGGGGTAAGCATGGCAAACCGGAAATACCTAGGCGAAGATGCAGACCTTACTAGGCTGCCAGTCGCATTTCTGGTTGGTGTGCAAACACAAGAGACCAGTGCCGATGAGGCTCAAGACCTGCTTGCCGAACTAGCTGAGCTAACCGATACCTTGGGACTGCCACAGGCCGGTTCTTGCCTGGCACGCCTGCGCGAAATCAACCCGGCATTGTTACTGGGCAGCGGCAAGGCCAAGGAAATCATAGAACAGGCAAAAAGCGTTGATGCTGACCTTATTATCATTGACGAGATGCTCAGTCCGGTGCAACAGCGCAACTGGGAAGAACTGAGCGAATTGGCTGTCATAGACCGTCAAGAAGTCATCCTGGATATTTTCGCGGCTCGCGCCCAAACTAACGAAGCCAGGCTGCAAGTCGCCTTGGCTAAAGCGAACTATGACCTGCCTAGACTAACACGCAAATGGACACACCTGCACCGACAACGCGGCATGACCGGCGGCATGGGCGGCAGAGCCGAGGGAGAGCAGCAATTGGAGCTGGATCAGCGCCAGCTGCGCGACCGCATCGCCAAGCTGGGAAGACAACTCGAACAGGTGCGTCGGCAACGCGATGTGCAACGCAGCAAACGCCTGCGTGAACCGGTACCGGTTGCAGCCATAGTAGGCTATACCAATGCCGGCAAATCGTCGCTGCTCAATAAATTGACAGAAGCTGATGTCTTGGTTGAAAACAAACTCTTTGCTACTTTGGATCCAACCCTGAGACGGCTGCAATTACCCGGCGGCCTGAATCTTTTGCTAGGTGACACCGTTGGTTTCATTCGCAAACTGCCACACTTGTTGGTAGAAGCATTCAAATCTACCTTGGAAGAGACCAGATTGGCCGATTACATTATTGAAGTGCTTGACGCCAGCGGCGGTGATAAACTCCCGGCATTTCATCAGACTACCCAAAATGTGCTTAAAGAAATCGGCGCAGGCCTAAAACCTAATATCACCGTACTCAACAAGATTGACTTGGTACCGGACAAACTCCACAGGCAAAGGCTGATGCGTAAATTCCCCGATGCCATCATGGTCTCAGCTAAAACCGGCGAGGGGCTGCCGGAATTGCTGGAAAAGCTGGTGGAGCAAAGCACTGCTGTCATGCGGGAGATGCGCCTGCTGGTGCCACACGATCGCTATGATATCATGAAGACCATACGAAACAGATGCTCCATAGACCAAGAAAAATATAATGAACTGGGTGTGGAATTGATCTTGAGAGCACCGGAAAGCTGTCAAGAAATGCTGGAAGAATTCCTGCTCTGAAAAAACTCGCGACAGTAACCCTGCGAGGACTACGGCAGAAAAGACAGTATAACCATGAACGTAATACGCATATTGTCAGCCGAGGTTGCCGGGCGCATCGCTGCCGGTGAGGTAGTCGAACGCCCGGCTTCGGTAATGAAAGAATTAGTCGAGAACTCCATTGACGCCGGCGCAAAGCGCATACGTGTCTTTGCTGAGCAAGGTGGACAAAAGCTGTTGCAAGTCATTGACGATGGCTGTGGCATGAACCGGCAGGACGCCATGCTCTGCCTTGAGGCGCACGCCACCAGCAAAATACGCGAGGAAAGCGATGTTGGGCAAATTCATACCTTGGGGTTTCGTGGCGAGGCTCTGCCCAGTATCTCCTCAGTATCCAGATTTCACCTGCAAACCAGACCAAAGGATGCCATTGTCGGCACCGAGATATTCGTCAACTACGGGCGCATAGAAGATGTGCAGGACTGCGGTTGCGCGCCAGGTACAAATATCAGGGTGTCGTATATTTTTGGCAACCTGCCAGCCAGACGCAAATTTCTCCGTAGCCCAGCTACAGAAGACTCCTATCTTGAGGAAAGCATGCTGCTGCTGGCTCTGTCGCGACCGGATATCGCTTTCGAGCTCAGTTTGAACAAGCGCTTGGTCATCCAAGTCAGCGCGGCTCAAGACATCGCTGCACGCGCTGCAATGCTGCTGGGCAAGGAGGCTTTCGCAGCCATGCTGCCGGTGGATTATTTGGAAGATCAGGTGCATGTGTATGGTTATATCAGCAAGCCGGGTTTTACGCGCAGCTCCAGACAGGAGCAACGCATCATCATCAACGGTCGTGCCGCCAGCGCAGCCGCTGTCCACTTCGGCATCCGTGATGCGTATGATACGCTTATTCCCAAAGGACGCTACCCGGCGGCCATCCTCTATATAGACTTGGAGGCTGACCGTGTTGATGTCAACATCCACCCCACCAAGCATGAGGTCCGTTTTCGCGACTCACATAAGATATCTGCCATTATTGCCGCCGCCTTACGCCAGGCACTACGCAGCCTGCCCGGCGGCGAACCAATCAACAGCGGTATTATAAGACCCTCTCCTGACACTGCCGCCACCAACGACATGGTGCCGGAATTCATCCCCGCCAGCGCAGCATCTGGCGGCTCTGCCCCCCTCCCTTTCAACCCGCCTCCATTGCAGCCAGGCTTTTCCTTTCAGCGCGAAACCGAGACTAGCGGCACTGATTCACAGCCTCTCTCACCACAGTCTAGCTCTGAAAGCGAAGGCGATTACGCTGAAGCTTCTGCTTTCAATACGCCGCCTGGCGACACCTTGAAGAGTTTGCGTATTTTAAGCCGCTTAGGCAAAAAACATTTATTGGCAGAGGCCGCCAGCGGTCTGGTTGTAATAGACCTGGTTGCCGCTCAGCAGCGCATACTTTTCGAGCGTCTTCTGGCTAATCTGAAACAAAGCAAAGTTGAACAACAACAACTATTGATACCTATCAGCGTGGACTTGAGCCCAGATGAAAGTAGATTCCTGCTTGCCAGTCTGCCGCATTTTCAGTCCTTGGGCTTCTCTCTGGAGCACTTTGGCGGTCACAGTTTTCTGATCACAGCACTGCCGGCCAATATGCCCGATCAGGATTTTTCGTTGACTTTGCGCGATATCATTGACGATATGCGCACAAACAGCTTGAGCAACAGGCAAAATGTCATGCACCTGGCACAGACCGCCAGTCGGCACGCCGCCAGGGTAGGCAGCCAGCTGCAAGCAGAAGACTTGCAATTTATTCTGAACGCGCTTACCCGCTGCCAAATGCCCTATTCCTGTCCGGCTGGAAAACCGGTCATGCTGCATATCAGTTATGCTGAGCTAAGCAAAAGATTCAAACAATAACGGCAACTTTGGGAGCTAGTGCTCCTGCCCCCTGCCCGCTCTCCCTGCGGTGTCGCCCCTCATCACTGTTTCAGTATTTTAGCAAAACGGCATTATTGTATAAAGATTGTCGCTATTTTTGCTGCTGAGGATATATCATGCGCACTTCTTCGCATAAAACGCTTTGTTTTCTTCTTGTTCTGTTGCTATTGACACCTTCTTTGTTTGCTGCCTGGTGGTGGCCTTTTGGCGGCAAAAAAAAATCTGAACCTATCTCCAGCCATCCCGATTTGGATAAACGTCCCCCCATCAAGGTTAGTGAGCAGGCACCTAGCAAGGCAGACCAAGCCTCGGTAGAACGTCTGCAAAAGCTGGCCAAGGATGGCAATGCCAACGCGCAACTCGCGCTGGGCAAGATTTATTTTGACGGTTTACTTAATCAGAAACAAGATCACAAGAAAGCCTTTGATCTTTTCTCTCAAGCTGCCGAACAGGGCAATCCACGAGCCATGTTTAATCTGGGGCTTTGCTATGACGGTGGCTTCGGCGTCAGAAAAAATCAGGCTGAGGCGCTGCTCTGGTATAACCGGGCAGCTGAGGCTGGCCTTCCGGAAGCACAGCTGAGCGCCGCTATCTTGGCCGAGCGCAATGGCGATTACGCCACTGCACTGCGTTTTCTGAAATTAAGAGCCAATGCCGGTGACACCGGTGCCATGCACCGAGTTGCCAGCTTTATGCTTAACGGCTTGGGCGCTCCAGCCAATCCTGAGGAAGCGGTGAGCTACCTGCTTGAGGCCTCGCGCCGAGGCGACAGCCGCTCGCAAGTGCTGCTGGCTGACTGCTATCAAAGCGGCATAGGCGTAGAACGCAACTATTATGAGATGTTTAACTGGCTTACCCTGGCTGCCCAAGACGGTGACCCGGAAGCACAAGCGAAACTGGGCTACTGCTATCAAAAGGGTCTGGGCATTGCCGCTAATGCGGAACTGGCATACTCTTGGTTCAAGACCGCTGCTACTGCCGCATACGGACCGGCCTTGGTGTACTTGGGTGATTGCTATCGCTATGGCGACGGAACCGCCATGGATCACAAAAAAGCCTTTGAAAGCTATCGCAGCGCCGCCGAACTTAATGAATCCACCGGTGCATTTAACCTGGCTATCGCCTACAGTGAAGGCATAGGCACCGAAGCATCTGCCCAAGATGCATTCAAGTGGATGAAAAAGGCGGCTGATGCAAATTTGGCTCTTGCGCAAATTCAATTGGGAATGTACCTGCAACAGGGTTATGGCATCGAGAAACCGGATCCAAAACTGGCCTTGGAATATTTCCTGAAAGCGGCTATGCTCGAGGAACCCCTGGGCATGATGCAAAGTGCCAAATGCTACCTGGAAGGAGTAGGTGCCGAGAAAAACCCCGAGAAAGCCAAATACTGGCTCAGCAAGGCGGTAGCTTCAGGCAACAGATATGCCTTGGAGCTATATGAAAAACACTTCCCAAAATGAGTAAGCCACAAGCTCAATAAGAACGACTCGTTAAAATAATCACCTTTTTTGCCAATCCGGATTTCAATTATGAACAAGCGCATCAGTGTACAAGATTTCGCCCGCTTCAAAGCTATGGGTGAGAAGATAGTAATGATCACCGCTTATGACGCCTGCCAGGCGTTCTGGTGTGAGTCTGCCGGTTGCCATGCCTTGCTAGTTGGCGATTCCATGGGTAACACCGTACTGGGCTATGAAAACACACTGCCGGTCACGATGGAGGAGATGCTCAGCCACACCGCGGCGGTGCGCCGCGCCAGCAAGAATGCCATGGTGATTGCCGACCTGCCTTTCATGAGTTACCAAGTTTCAATAGAGGAAGCGCTGCGCAATGCAGGTCGCTGTCTTAAAGAGGCCGGTGCGGACGCTGTCAAGCTCGAAAGCGGCAGCGACTTGGCACCGACTGTAGCCAAGTTGGTGCAAGCTGGCATTCCGGTCATGGGGCATGTCGGGCTGCTCCCGCAATCAGTGCTTAAAGATGGCGGTTATCGGCTACATGGCAAAAGCGTTCAGGAGGCTGAAGCCATAAAAAATGATGCGCTGTCACTGCAAGAGGCCGGCGCTTTCTCCGTTGTCCTGGAAGGCATACCGGCACAGCTAAGCCAAGAAATCAGCCAAATACTGAGCATCCCCACCATTGGTATCGCCGCCGGGCCACACTGCGATGGTCAAGTACAAGTAATCAGCGACTTGCTGAACCTGAGCGGTGCCAAGCCGCCCAGGCATGCCAAAGTCTATGCTGATCTATGCGGCGTCGCCACTGCGGCAATCAAAAAATATGTTGAAGAAGTAAAGCAAGATAAATTCTTTCAGTAAATAATCATGCAAATTGTACGCGACACAAACACAGCTTCACGGCTTAGCCAACTTTGGCGGCTCCACAATCTGCGCATCGCCTTGGTTCCCACTATGGGCTTTCTACATGAGGGACATCTTTCGCTCATACGTCTGGCCAAGCGACATGCTGATCGGGTCATGGTCAGCATCTTTGTCAATCCAACTCAGTTTGGACCAAATGAGGATTTGGCAAGCTATCCGCGTGATTTTGCCCGTGACGAGCAACTTTGCCGACAGGAAGGGGTGGATGCTGTCTTCTATCCTACGCCGGCGACCATGTATGCCGATGATCATTCCACTTGGGTTAATGAGGATAGCTTGTCCAGCGGTCTCTGCGGTGCCAGTCGTCCTGGTCATTTCCGTGGTGTTTGCACTGTAGTATTGAAGCTTTTCAATATCAGCGGCTGTCACTTGGCTGTATTTGGGCGCAAAGATGCGCAGCAAGCCTTGATCATTCAACGCATGGTACGCGACCTGAATATACCCGTACAACTGCTTCTAGCGCCGCTGGTACGCGAGAAAGATGGCTTGGCGCTAAGCTCCAGAAATAACTATCTGAGTCCCGATGAGCGCCAAAACGCTTTAAGCATATATAGAGGATTACAGGAAGCCGACGCTAAGTACAAAGCCGGCTGTCGAGACGCCGAGCAGTTGATAGAAATCCTGCGTCGGCACATCAGTGGTGCCGGTGGCAAGATCGACTACATCAGCGTAGTATCACAGGACAGCCTGCAGGCAGTCAATCGCATCGATTCCCCTGCTTTGCTGGCGTTGGCTGCATACTTCGGGAAAACAAGACTTATCGACAATATATTTTTGGACTGACAGGAGCTGAACTCAATGCTGATCCAGATGTTTGTTTTTAATGCACATTCATCCCATAGGCAGCAAAAAACGGCATATTTAGCC
>JAAZKR010000070.1 GCA_012799725.1 Oligosphaeraceae bacterium
CCTAAAATCAGCGCCTGGAAGGCGTCACTTCATGATGAATTTGCCGTGTCGCCTAGAAAGGAAGCCGAGTGAAGCTACCTCAAAAGAGCTTGTATGACAACGAATTAAAGAAAAATTGCCGGCAAAATCTTTCATAAACAAGAAGAACTCCAGCAACTGCACTACAGAAGACTCCTATGAAACCCCTTAGGGCTTTGACCTGACTAAAATTCCAAACTCTTCCTGAAACAGAGGGCGAATTTGCCGCCGGAAAAACTCTGGTTGGGCAGGTGTGCTGCTAGACGCGGGTTTCCTGCAAATTGTCCCAGCGGGGCGCCGGGGTGTGTACTGACCCATTACACCAGAAGCGGGATGGAAAGATCGGCTGCTGACATGCTGAGTCATATAGACTAAAAACAAGGCTATATTATAGCTTGAACTTTTATTTTGACGTGTCACATGAATTTTCTGCTTGGAGGTAGCGAGATGAAAAGCGCCTACGAATTGGCCATGGAGCGTCTTGGCGGCACTATGCAACAACTGAGCGACGAACAAAAAGAAAAGCTCGCGGCAGTAGATAGAGAATTTGAGGCAAAATTGGCGCAGGCCAAGTTTGCTGCTCAGGATAGACTGAAACGAGCACAGGCTGATCCGGAGAAAATCTGGCAAATACAAGAAGACTTAGAGGTAGAGCTGCGCTCGATACAAGTGCAAAAAGAAAACCGCAAGGAAAAAATGCGGAAGGAATTTAACAATAGCTAAAGAGTTGCCGGCGAAACATATAAGCTGCTGGCGCCGCGCATAGAAATAATTTTATAATGTTTATTGATCGAACTAAAATTCGTGTCGAAGCCGGTCACGGCGGCAGAGGCAGTGCCAGTTTTCGTCGCGAGAAATTTGTGCCAAAGGGCGGCCCTGACGGTGGCAATGGCGGTTCGGGAGGTGATGTGTTGCTGCGCGCTGATGTTGGCGAGCATAGCCTGGTGTCGCTGCGATTCAAGCCGGAATGGAAGGCGGAGCGCGGTGGCGATGGCGGCAGCCGTCACAAAAATGGCGCTGCCGGCAAGCCTTGTCTGATCATTGTGCCGGTAGGCACTTTGGTTTTTGACCAGGAGACGCGGGAGTTGCTCTGCGATCTGAAAGAGGATGGGCAAGAGTTTTTAGCCGCTAAGGGTGGTCGCGGCGGCAAGGGCAATATGCATTTCGTCAGTTCGGTCAATCGTGCGCCTAGACAGTTCCAGCCGGGCGAGGAAGGTGAGGCACGCGACCTTTATCTAGTGTTGAAGACAGTGGCCGACGTAGGCTTGTTGGGCATGCCTAATGCCGGCAAATCGACTTTTTTGCGGGCAGTCACAGCGGCTCGACCAAAGACAGCACCGTATCCTTTTACCACCAGGCATCCTAACGTGGGAGTGGTGGAAATGGATGACTGGTTCCGTTTCACCATTGCTGATATACCTGGCTTGCTGGAGGGTGCACATCAGAATTTTGGGCTGGGACATGAATTTCTGCGCCACATAGAACGTTGTCGCATACTCTGCTATGTGCTTGATATGGGCGGATGTGATGGCAGAGACCCCTTGCAGGACTTGCAAGTGCTCAGAGATGAACTGGAACATTACGAGCCGAGCCTGTCCAAACGCCCCAGTCTTATAGTGGCAAATAAAATGGACCTGCCCGAGGCGCAAGCAGCTCTGCAAAAACTGCAAGAGCAAGAGAAAAACCTGGAGATCATACCGGTCTGTGCCGAATTAGCGGAGAATACAGACGCAGTGATCGATGCTCTGCGGCAGATGCTGGAGCAACTGCCTGAAGAGGATGAAGAACAATTGACCAGGCTGTTGGCCAAAGTGCGGGAAAAATAGGGAAGTAAAGACAGCAAGCCAGATAAAAAATGCAGGAAATAATCCAAAGAACAGTTTTGATTTTTGAGCAATTACGCATCGTACAATTATGTTAATAAGCGTCACAGTTCTGTTGATTACAGGTCTGCTGGTCTTTGTCGTTACTCTTCTAGGACAACGAAAGCTGCTGCATGCTTTGCTTGCGCAGAATGAAAACCTGCCCGTCAAGAGCATGCTTGTGCAGCCTTTTCAAGAATTGCTGCTGGGGCTGGTATTTACTTTTGCGGCCTTGTTTTTCGCGCGCCGTCTGGTGGGTGGTACTCAAGCGCTTAACTTGGCGGTCTGTGTGGCTGCCGTTGTGGCAGTGATGAGTGCTTCGGGGTCTATGGCGCGCTTTCAAGCCGGCCTGAAAAAACTCGAACTTGGCGCCGAACAATCCGCCAGATTACAGCTTTGGCAGCGTTTTTGCAGCCTGGGCATACTTTTGCTGTTGGAAGGACTCTTGGGGATAGCGTGCTGGCAATTAGGACTGTTTTGATTTTTAAAACAGTAGTGTGCTGTTGAAATTTAGATTGTAATATTCGGAGATTGCCGGCGCAGTTTCAGTGTTTCATTGTTTGAGTTGATATAGACGATGAAACAGCGGCTAAACCCGAGTGAACACTCAGCTTATAGAGGCTTGTGTCGAGATAGACTTTTTTGATTGACAATTCGTTAACTCATTAATTCAAATAAAAAGGAATACTTTATGTACGTAGGCAGAATAGTTGCCGTTGGGCGCAACATGGCGGGGGCTGCAACGGCGCTTTATCGCGTCTCTTCCCGTTCTTTTCCAAATCGGCATTCGGTATTGCTGGATCAAAGCGTCGCTATAGTTCCCAAGCCTGGGCATGAAAGCGATATACAGAAAAACCCTTACATCGCCTATAATTGCTTGCGCCTGGTAGGTGATTATGCCGTAGTCACTAACGGTTCGCACACTGATCCGCTGAGCGAAAAACTCGCTGCCGGCCTCCCACCTCGCGATGCCTTAGCTTACGTGATGTTGTCCATGGACTATGAACATGACAGCTTGAATACACCCCGTATTGCCGGCGTGGTCAGTGCTAACGCTTCGCGTGGTTGGCTGGGTATAGTGCGCAAGGATGCTTTGCTGGTGAAAGAGTTTGACTTGCAACCCGGACGGTTGTTCTATGTTTGTACATACGAGCGCAATGAACCCGGTTTGGCGCAGTGCAGCGCCGATTTTAACGCTGACAGTGCGTCTGAGGCCTGTGCCCACATTTTGGGGCAGGGCGGCGAGTTTACCCAGTTTGAGAAGCCGGTTTCTGCTGCATGTGCCATGCTTGATGCCCAAGGGCAGTTCAAGGTGGCTGTAGCCTGAGGCGAACAGGAAGAATTCGGCTGAGTAGTAATTTCACAACCGTTTTCAAAGGAGTTTGTTATGGACAGCAAAAATATTGCCAAACTGGCTCAGATCATGACCGAGCATCAGCTTACTGAGCTGGAGATGCAGGAACAAGATAGCTATATACGCATGAGCAGGCTGAGTCAAGAGCTGCCGGCAGCGCAGGCTGCCGCCGCTTCGCAGGCCGCTGCGGCAGAACCGGCTGCTGATGCCCCCGAAGAAAAATCTGCCGTTATCACGGCTCCCATGCCAGGGACTTTTTATAGCTCGCCGGCACCGGAGTTGCCAGCCTTCGTTAAAGAGGGTGAACATATAGGAGTGAACACGGTGGTTTGCATCGTAGAGGCGATGAAAGTGATGAACGAAGTCAAATCCGAGATCAGCGGCGTGGTAAATAAGGTGCTGGTGAAAAATGCCAGCCCGGTGGAGTTCGGTCAGCCCTTGTTTGAAGTGAAGCTGGATTGAGCTTTCATAAATGGAGCGCAGCTTCAAATTTGACTGTGCCCGAAAATAATCTTTAACCCACATCAAGACAAAATTAAGCAAGGTCAAAACTTTTTGACCTATCGTAGATTGTGACGTTTTAGTGCTTGATGTTAATATAAAGCGCAAAAAAGTCGTGGAATCTTCGCTACCTAAAATACTAATTGCAAATCGCGGCGAAATAGCCTTGCGTATAGTACGTGCTTGCCGCTGCCTGGGGCTGCCCAGCGTGGTGGTGTTCTCGGAAGCCGATCGTAATAGCCTGGCCGTGCGTTTGGCTGACGAGGCTATCTGCATAGGACGCGGGCCGGCCTCGGAAAGCTATCTCAAAATAGAACGCATTATAGCTGCTGCAGAACTAAGCCGCAGCAGCGCTATTCATCCCGGTTATGGCTTTTTGGCTGAAAATGCCCATTTTGCTGAGGTCTGCGCTGAGTGTAACCTGATTTTTATTGGGCCACATGCGCGCTCCATTCGCACCTTGGGTAATAAATCGGCGGCCAGAGAGGCCATGTTGGCTGCCGGAGTATCGGTTATTCCCGGCAGCGAAGGCGTGCTTAGCGATGGACAGGAGGCCTTGCGTTGGGGTGAGAAGCTGGGCTATCCGGTGCTGCTCAAGGCGGTTAGTGGCGGCGGCGGCAAGGGCATGCGCATCGTATATGACAAGTCCGAGATGCTGGCCAGCTTTAATTTGGCCAGTCAGGAAGCTGAGCGCGCTTTCTCCGATGGCTCCTTGTATATGGAGAAATTTCAAATTGCTCCGCGACATGTGGAGTTCCAACTTATGGCCGACCGGCATGGTAATGTGGTGCACTTTGGGGATCGTGATTGCAGCCTGCAAAGACATCACCAGAAACTGATTGAGGAAACCCCCTGTACAGCGCTGACTGCTGAATTGCGCCGTAAAATGGGGCGCACCGCTATAGACGCAGCCAAAGCGGTGGACTATGTGGGGGCAGGAACAGTGGAGTTTTTGCTCAGCCAGGACGGTGAATACTATTTTATGGAAATGAATACACGCCTGCAAGTGGAACATCCGGTTACCGAGGCGGTGACAGGTGCAGACTTGGTGCAGGAGCAGATACGTATCGCGCTTGGTGACAAACTGAGCTGGAAGCAAAAAGATGTCAAGATGCAAGGGCATGCTATCGAAATACGTATCAATGCAGAGGACCCCAAACGTAATTTCGCTCCCTGTCCGGGGTTGATCAGCAATTATTTGCCACCTGGCGGTCCGGGGGTTCGGGTGGATTCACATCTATATAGCGGCTATGTCGTGCCGCCATATTACGACAGTATGCTGGCTAAAATTATTGTACACGGTGCTGATCGTAAACAGGCTATCGCACGTAGTAAGGGGGCTTTGCGAGAATTGCGTGTGGACGGCGTGAAAACCAGCGCGGGATTCGCCGAAAAACTCTTGGAAATGCCGGAATTTGTCTCAGGCGACTATCATTCAGCCAGCGTAGAGCAAAAACTGCCGGAGTTGCTGGCGCAATTGTAAAAATATTTTGAGCTGGGTCGTTTGCCTATAACTCCTTACATGAGATTTCCATTGCTCCCTTGGTTGCTCGCAGCATAGGTATCTTTCCAGACCGATCCGACTGATGGTATTATTGATATATTATGTCCATTCTGTCCACTACTTGCAAGATGAAATTTGAACTTTTACGCCGGACTTTTGTGAAAAATACGTTAAGAATGTATTTTTTTTGTCTTTTTTGTGCAATATACCCAAAAAGGTGGTATCTTTATATGTCGCGCTGCTTGCAGTTTAGCTGTAAGTATCGGTATGGCCTGTAGCCTTATGCAGTCTGTGGCCTGAGTCTTTCAACTGGGTGTGGACGCCAGTCCACGCCAAGTTCTTTGCGTCCTTTGCGGTTATCTTTGCGTCCTTTGCGGTTATCTTTGCGTCCTTTGCGGTTATCTTTGCGTCCTTTGCGTCCTTTGCGGTTATCTTTGCGTCCTTTGCGGTTATCTTTTTTTCTTTCACCGCCAAGCAAAGGGAAAAAATGGCAAAATCAAAACGATGTTGCAGATAATTCGTTTTTTGACTTTTGAACCATTGGCCTGCCCGGCAACTCTGTACATTACATCATAGTCTATGGGATGGCTGTGCAAAAAAATCTTGTTTCCCTGTCCCCTTGCTTATTTCTTACGCTTGTTTTTAGGAATCACGGGCATCTGCAAATCCCCCATTTCAATAGTCTGGAAGAATATCTCCTGCAAGAAGCCGAGCAGAAAGCTGCGCGCCTCCAGATTGATCTGCACATCGATGAAAAGTTCTGAAACCTGCTCCCAAAAAGCCGGCAAATCGCCGCCCATAACTTCGAGTGCATTGCTTTGCGCCACGCGTCGAACCAGCTCTTCTTCGCTTTTGTTCAGTTTTTCCCAAAACTCAGTGAAGGTGCCTTCTATGGTAAGGCTGCGGTCTTCCTCATAGTTGAGTTTGCGCACCAGGCTATTGAAGTTGCGTCGCAAAGTAGGGTTCATCTTCATTGCGGCACCCGCCTTAGGCCAATCAATACGTGAAAGCAAAAGATCAGCAAATTTGCTGTTGCGTTCCATTTCCGCACTAAGACGCGCTGACTCGGTTTCGGCCAGGGCTTTGGCCTTGTCAGCCTCTATCTTGTCGCGTTCTAGACCGCGATTCAAAAGCCGCTGCTCCTCGTACTTGCTCTGCCATGTGGCAAGCTGTTCGGATATCCGGTTATAATCGTTTTGCAGACGCGTCATGTCGCGTTTGAAATTCTCTTCAAGGTCAGCCTGATGAGTTCCCAGCCGGCTCTCGTTGTCTTGCAAGCGTTGTTGCAGACGTCTTGTCTCGGCTTGAGCACTATCATATTTTTGCTGCATAGCATCACGTTCGCTGCGCATGTTGCGCAACTGTTTTTTCAGCTCCAATATTTCGGCGTTGGCAGCCTGCTGCTGTTCTTGCATACGCGTTTGTTCAGCGTCAAACTGCGCATCCCGGCGACGCAGCTGCTCTAGCTCCCGGGATTGTTCAGCGATCTGATCAAGCAGATCGGTATTGCCCTGCGACTCGTCCAGTATGCGGTCTGCTTGAGCATCGGTGAATTTCAGGGGACTGAAATGCAATAAGATACGCCAGGCAGGCTGTTCGCGGATGACGAAGAATTCATCAAATTTTTCATCGCTGAGCACATAGTCATCTTCGCCGAGTTCTTTCTCTTTGCGATAGTCTCGGTATTCGTCGGAATGAAAGTAGTTTTCCAACTTGGTATGCGGCTCCTCATGTACCGGATACCAAGCCGCGAACAAGCCGCTGCAGCTGGCCTCAGAAAAGTCATTCTTCTCGGCTTCGCGGTAGATTATTTTCTCCAAGCGCTGGCGCTTTTTCGGTTCCAAGCGGTGTCCGCCAAAAGTACACATTTTATGCAACGCGGCATTAGCTTGGATATAGGCGTGCAGATGTGCCCAAGGCAGTTCGTTCAGCATGCGCGCAAAGGCATCCTTCGGGTCAATACCTTGAGCTCTTTCAGGATTAGCAAACATCCAGGAGATACTCCTTATTCAACAAGTTTTTGGCGCTAACGATGAAGGCCGCCGCCATCTGGCGACGCAAAGAACATTCTATTTTCTGGCTAGCCATGCGCAACCCAAGGGCGGCATCGCCACGCCCCTCTGACTCAGCCTTGGCTATGCCCTGCAAACAAAGCAAGAGCGCCTCACGCCAACGTTGCTCCTGACATAACAGCGCTATGCGGCTCATAATGTCATCAGCAGGACTGGACTCGGCAGAAGAGGCGCTATTGGCTTGCTGCTGCTGCTGTTGAGCCCTAGTCTTGACAAGACGGCGTTTGGCTTTGCGGTCTAATAAAGAGTCGTCAATTTCTTCAACAATATGATTCACTCTGGCCATGAACGACTTTTGTTTGAAATCCTTAAAGATAAAAGAAAAAGATAGATATAAAAGCAAACATATAAAAATACCTCAAACCATAACTGGCTGAGGTAAAGTCTTAACGACGAACAAAAAAGCGGTCGGCAAGAAACTTGGAGGCGCGGACCGGATTCGAACCGGTGAATAAAGGTTTTGCAGACCTCTGCCTTACCACTTGGCTACCACGCCTTGTCCGAACACTTACTATAGCCCCATTATAAGGTTTTTCCAGCCGACAAGAAAAATAAAAATGCTCGATGGCGGCAGCGGGCATTCTGTGTCCGGATTCATGAACCGGGAAACAGAAAACCATCGCCAGGCGCATTAGGCATAAACACAAGGTACAATTCTTTGTTGTTGGAACATCGAGCCGTTTTTCCATTTTCATTTTTTCCCGCTTTGTCTTGCCGCATCATTTTATAGGTATTATATTGTTGTTTCATTTCTGTTCCGTCGCAATCGGCCAATTTATCAAGTAAAAGGAAAAAACATGCAGCTTAATGAGATTAAAAATAGTGAACTGAAAAACTGGCTACAAAGCTGGATAGACCTGTGCGCCCCCGACGATGTCGTCATTTGTGACGGTACCAAAGAGCAGAATGACGGACTTTGCAATCTGATGGTCAAGAGTGGCACCTTCATCAAGCTCAGCGAGCCGGAAAACTCGTATCTGTGCCGTTCTGCAGTCAGCGACGTAGCCCGGGTAGAAGAGCGCACCTATATCTGCTCTGTAAAAAAAGAAGACGCCGGCCCAAGCAACCATTGGCGCGATCCGGTCGAAATGAAGGCTGAATTCAACCAGCTTTTCAGAGGCTGCATGAAGGGACGCACTCTCTACGTTATCCCTTTCAGCATGGGACCGATAGAATCACCCATCGCCAAATATGGCATAGAGCTGACCGACAGCCCCTACGTTGTGGTCAATATGTGTATCATGACTAGAGTTGGCTTGAGCGTGCTCAAGAAAATAGACAATGGCGCCGAATTTGTCAAATGCGTGCACTCTGTGGGCACACCGTTGGCTGACGGCGAGGCCGATGTACCATGGCCCTGCGCCGAAATGGACAAAAAGTACATCACCCACTTCCCCGAAACCCGCGAAATCATTTCTTTCGGCTCCGGTTATGGCGGCAACGCACTGCTGGGCAAGAAGTGTTTCGCGCTGCGCATCGCTTCAGTTCAGGCGCGTGATGAAGGCTGGATGGCTGAGCACATGCTCATCTTGAAGCTCACCAGCCCCGAAGGCGTGGTCAAATATATCGCTGCCGCTTTCCCGAGTGCCTGCGGCAAAACCAACCTGGCCATGATGGAGCCCACTATACCCGGATGGAAAGTGGAAACCATAGGCGATGATATAGCCTGGATGAAGTTCGGCAAGGATGGCAGACTCTACGCCATCAATCCAGAAGCCGGCTTCTTTGGCGTCGCACCGGGCACCTCCATGAAGTCCAACCCCAACTGCATGCGCACCATCGCCAAGGGCAACAGCATCTTCACCAACGTCGCCATCACTATGGACGGTGGTGTCTGGTGGGAAGATCACGATGATGACCCCGAAGAGCTGGTTGACTGGATACGCCGCCCCTGGAAGAAAGGCGACAAGCGCAAAGCTGCACATCCCAACGCCCGCTTTACTACGCCGGCCGCACAGTGCCCGGTGATCGCGCCCGAATGGGAAGACCCCGCCGGCGTGCCCATCAGCGCCTTCCTGTTTGGTGGACGGCGCAGGACCGTTGTGCCGCTGGTCAACGAAGCTCTGGACTGGGAGCACGGCGTCTTCTTGGGCGCCACCATGGCCTCCGAGATGACTGCCGCCGCCGCCGGCGGCCAGGGCCAACTGCGTTTTGACCCCTTTGCCATGCTGCCTTTCTGCGGCTACCACATGGGCGATTACTTCAAGCACTGGCTCAAAATCGGCGAAAAAGCCGGCGACAAAGCACCAAAAATCTTCTATGTCAACTGGTTCAGAAGAGACGAATCTGGCAAATGGCTTTGGCCCGGTTACGGCGAGAATTCCCGCGTGCTGAAGTGGGTCTTCGAACGCTGTGCCGGTGAAGGCAAAAGCAAAGCCACCGCTATCGGCAACCTGCCCACCGAACAAGCCATAGACCTCGAAGGCATCAAGGTGGACCCCAAGGACATGCAGGAACTGCTCAAGGTGGACTGCCAGGGCTGGAAAGAAATGCTCCCCCAAATCAAGGCGCATTTCGCCAAGTTCGGCGACCGCTTGCCCGAAGAGCTTAACAAACAGCTGGCGGCAATGGAGAAACGCCTGGGCTAAAAGCCCTGAGGAAAAACAACATGACCAGGCTCCAAGGCAAGAAGAAATACAACTCCATCGCCTTGGAGCCTTTTCTATCGCCAGGAGACAAGTTTAATGCCCGAAGCAAATGACCTCAACGTGCAGCGCCCACTCTGGGCACCATGGCGCATAGCATATATACGCGGCGAAAAACCGAAAGGCTGCTTTTTCTGTGAAAAGGGGGGACGCGACCGCATCGAAGATCATGTCGTCTATAAAGGCAAACGCTGCTTTGTGCTGCTCAATGATTTTCCCTATAACTCCGGCCATCTGCTGGTAGCACCATATAGACACCTGGCCGACTTGGCGCTGTTGGAGCCGGAAGAGCTGCAAGAACTCGGCGAACTGTTGATTAAAGCAGAAACTGTGCTGCGAGAAACCATGCGTCCTGACGGCTTTAACATAGGCTTTAACATAGGCCATGCCGCTGGTGCCGGCGTCAAAGATCATGTGCACGGCCATGTAGTTCCGCGCTGGGTCGGAGACACTAACTTCATGCCGGTGCTTAATGCTGGTCATTGCATACCGGAAGCCTTGGACGCTACCGCTGAATTGCTGCGCCAAGCCTGGAGGTGAAAGCCTGCCCCCAGAAACAGCAACCCAGAAACTGGTTCGACAGATTCATGACAATTTCGATAAGGGGATCACATGCAGCAACCTGCCTTTGAATGCAAGCATCGTCCTGTACGCTTGGGTATTATCGGCCTAGGCCCTCGTGGCGAGACTCTATTGGCCACCCTTATGCTCATGCCCGAAGTGGCCGAAATCGTAGCCATTTGCGATCTGCGCCAGGACCGTATTGATAAATTCACCGGCATCCTGGCACACGAGAAACGCCCCGCCGCCAAATGTTTCCGCGATTATAACGACTTGCTGGCATTGCCTGAAGTAGAGGCGGTTCTTATCCCAACTTCCTGGAACTCGCACCTACAAATCGCCTCTGCCGCTATGCGTCATGGCAAATATGTGGGTTTGGAAGTAGGTGGCGCCTCATCCCTGGAAGAACTCTGGCAGCTGGTACATGCTGCTGAAAGCACCGGCGTATCCTGCATGATGCTGGAGAATTGCTGTTATGGGCGCAACGAGCTTCTTGCTCTAAACTTGGCCAGGCGAGGTCTTTTCGGTGAACTGGTGCATTGCAGCTGCGGCTATGAGCACGATTTAAGCTATATGGCCTGTGAGGTTGAAAACGGTCTCGAAAGAGCCTTGCACAATCTGCATCGCAACGGCGACCTTTATCCAACCCACGGCCTGGGGCCTATCGCTAAGATACTGCGCATCAATCGCGGCAACCGCTTTCTTTCATTAACCTCTACAGCAAGCAAGGCCAGGGGCTTTGCCGCTGCTGCTGCAAAACAAAATCGGGGCGGCAGCAGCCCGCAGCACGTTTTCAACATGGGTGACGTAGTCACTACCGTCATTCGCTGCGCCCAAGGCGAGACCATCACCTTGGTGCATAGCGTTTCACTGCCCAGACCCTACTCACGCAATTGCCGAGTACAAGGCACCAAGGGAATTTGGTTGGAAGACACCAAAGGCATCTACATAGATGGCATTAGCCCCAGTTACGAGAAAATAGACGTCGCCGGCAATCCCTATACCGTACATGAATGGAGCCCGGTGGAAGAATTCTACGAAAAGTACGATCACCCCATCTGGCAGGAATTCCGCAAAAACCCCAGCGGCGGCCATGGCGGCATGGACACCCTGACCCTGCGTGCTTTCTGCGAGGCGGTCAGCCAAGGCATCGAGCCGCCCATAGATGTCTATGACTGCGCTGCTTGGATGAGCATCACCTGCCTCTCAGAGCAGTCCATTGCCATGGGCAGCATGCCTGTGCCATGCCCGGACTTTACCAACGGAAAATGGCTGAGCCGAAAAGCAGCGCCGCCCAGCTTCTGGAATCTGGATGAAGTGCAATGATAACACCAGTCAAGCAAGCGTAAATACTGCCTACGGATTGCTCTTTGCTTTTTGCATATGTCTTCCAAATTTCCGACAATGGCTGTCTAGCCATGACTTTCAAAGCTCGCTTATAATCATTTTTGCCCTCCGGCCTATGATGAGAAGCAATCATTGAATATGCAATGTCATTTCGGGTTAAACACATTGTTTTTTTGTATCTGCTGTCGTTTTCTGCACTTTTGGCTCAGATAACACCGATTATCTCAGAAAACGTAGAAGAGCTGCTATTGCGGGTGCGGACTTCCTCGCTGGAAGATACCAGGGCTCTGGCGCAAGCCTCACTGCTTTTTGCCCGTGAAATAGACCGCAGCATAGGGTTCGCCGGAATCCCAAGGCGCGCCATGCAACTGACTATACTGCGCCCCGGCGAGAGTGTCAGCGAGCATGAATCCGATTTATGCTTCCCCCACGGAAGCAACTCGTTATTGATCAGCTACGAGCTCTGCAAGGCCTTGCTGAGAAGGCGTATAGAAGAAGACTTAGGCCTGCCGGTTGCCAAACCGGACTCCATTGACTGGCTGGCCGCTGCCGTCTGTCGCCGTGTCTTTTTCGGCGGCAAGGGCTTGTCAAGTTATTACCGGCCCGACTACAGCGTGGCGCAACGACAATTCCGACAAGGACGTTTTCCCAAGTTGGAAATACTACTGCGCATCAGCCCTTCTCCGAAGCGCAGCGCCATTTTCAGGCTGTACATGCTGCACTGCGATTTATTTCTTGCCAGGCTGGAAAACCTGCCCGAAGGCAGCAGCTTCATTCGTCAGCTGCTGGAATTGGAACTACATGGGCGCAGCCCCTGCGAAGCCCTGGAATTCCTGCTGGGCGAGAACCTATTGCCTCCGGACAATCTGCAAAGCTGGTATGAAAAAGGCGTACAAGCTGAAAGTGTGCGTGGCCTGCGATTCAATGAACTGGACAGCATCCTATCCGAACTAGAGGACTTATTCAATCCGGTTATCCTGCAACCCGGTGAAAAAAGAAGCATCAAAAAAATCCCCATGCGCGATATGCCCAAACACCTGAAAGACTACAATCTCAATACCCAAGCTATCAGCCTCATGCAAAACAGGCTTTCAAGGCTAAGCAAACAAGCGCCTTTCCTGTTGCAGGAACCCATGTACAAATTCAATGCTGCTCTAGGCACGTTGCGCCAAAATAAACGAAGACGCTCCCAAAAAGAATTCAAACTGGCCGAAAAAGAATTCCAAAAAGCTTTGGCCAGACAAAGCCGCATCGCCGAGTTGCATGAGAAACATGCCGCTGCAAAAATGCCGCCGTTGCTGCCTTTCGCCAGCTTTCTGAACGCGGTAGACCTGGCTCAAAAAACAAAACCTTGATTTTGGGAAATGTCAGACAGCCAACCTGCATATGAAGAGGCGTGGCGCCACTGAACGCTAAAACACCCTGTCCACAATGTTCCACCTGCATATTTCAAACAATGTGAATTTTATCCAAGCGTGATATATAGTAAGTCGCTGCCCAGAATTACTGGTTATGATTGACTTAAACCGGAGAAAAAAAATGGATTTTTTTGGCTGCTATACTGCAATCGTGACCCCATTTAGAGATCACGAGGTTGACTACGCCGCATTACACAAATTGGTTGACGAGCAAATAGAGGCTGGTGTCACCGGTTTGGTGCCGGTAGGCACCACCGGTGAATCGCCCACCTTGAATTTTGAAGACCACATAAAGGTGATAGAACGAGTCAACAGCTGGGTCAATAAACGCTGTCAAGTGATAGCCGGAACCGGCGCCAACTCCACCGAAGAGGCCATACACTTGAGCAAGCTGGCCGCCGAAATCGGCGTAGATGCCACCTTGCAGGTAAGCCCCTACTACAACAAACCCAGCGCAGAAGGACTCTACCGACATTTCAACAAGGTCGCCGAGGCGTCGGGCCTGCCCATGGTGCTCTATAATGTACCCGGACGCACCGGCAGGGAAATTCCACTGGATATCGTGCTGCGCCTAAGCAAAATTCCCCTGGTACAGGCTATCAAGGAAGCCAGTGGCAATGTAGACCGGGTAAGCGCCATCTTGAATGCCTGTGACATCACAGTGCTCAGTGGTGATGACAATCTGACCCTGCCTATGATGGCTTTGGGCGCCAAAGGAGTCATAAGTGTTGCATCCAATGTTATACCCGCTGAAATCAGCGCCATGGCGGCACTGGCACTGCAAGGCGATTTTGCCGCAGCCTTGCGCATACACCGAAATTTCTACCCCCTGTTTCGAGACCTGTTTATCGAAAGCAATCCCATACCGGTGAAGGCAGCACTGGCACAAATGGGCAAAATCAAAGAGGAATACCGCCTGCCCCTGTGCGAACTCGATGAAGGCAAACGCCAGAAACTAATGGCGACTCTTAAAGAAGTAGGCGTAATCTAAGAAACCGTTAAAAATCAAGTTGCATTTCCGGTTTCTTTAATTTTTTTGACTACTCCTAAGCGGCAAAGAAACGCCCGAGCACCTTGACATGGAACTGAAAAACACTTTGAAGCTCGATCTGATCGAGCTGCCTCCGGAAGGCGCAAGGCTCTACGGCGAAGTGAGCTTTGAAGACTTGCAGATAGAAGAAGAACCACGGTTCTTTTTCACTAAGCCGGTTAGCTATGAGCTGCGCCTGCAACCCTGCGGTGGTCAAAATGTACTGCTGCTGGGTGAACTACAGGCCGAAATCAACTTGATATGTGACCGCTGTGGCAAACCGGGCAGTATGAAACTGCCCGCCGATAAGGTCTGCCATCAGTACGAAAATGCTTATGGCAAATACATTGATTTGACTAATGACATTCGCGAGGATATATTAATCGTTTTTCCGCAAAAGGCACTCTGTGACCGGAACTGTCGGGGGCTCTGCCCCAAATGCGGACAGGATCTGAACTTGGAGGAATGCGAATGCGGTGTGGACGCCGAAACGCAAGGCGAGTTGCACAACCCTTGGCAAGGCTTGGACGCACTGCAATTGGAATAAGCCCCCCGCAAAAGCTTGTTCAACTGCCCGTTTCATTTGCTTTTCCAACCAGATCGACTCCTTAGAAGACCCGGTTTACATTTTTTCTTTCACACTCATTTGGAGCTAGCATTATGGCTGTTCAACAAAGTAAAGTCAGTAAGATGCGCGTTCGCATCCGCCGCGCTGCCAATCGTTATCGCGGTGTACAACCCACCAATTGCACCAATTGCCAAGCGCCCTGCCTGCCCCACCGTGTCTGCCGTGAATGCGGCATGTATGACGGCAAGCAGGTCATTGCCCCAAAGGCAGCTGAGGCATAAGTTCGATGGCCGGCATTCCGATAGCGGTCGATATAATGGGTGGCGATTATGCTCCTGAAGCTATTATCCAGGGTGCTGCCGCCGCATTGGACAGTTTTGGTGATGCCTACTATCTTTTTCTAGTAGGCAAACCCGAGCTGATCACCGACTCGTTACGCTCCATAGGCAAGTTGGATCATCCACAATTGGAAATCGTAGAAGCTCCCGACCATATTGCCATGGGCGACCACCCTATTAATGCCGTGCGCAACAAGCCCAAGGCCTCCATTAATGTAGCAGTGGACTTGGTCAAGAAGAAGCGCGCACGGGGTGTCTTTAGCGCCGGCAATACCGGGGCAGCCGTAGGTTCTTCCTACCTGAAAATGCATATGCTGCCAGGCTTGGAACGCCCCTGTATCGCCACTGTACTGCCACATGAACACGGCAATTTCGTGCTGTTGGACGCAGGCGCCACGGTGGATTGCTCTGCGCATAATCTGGCACAGTTTGCAGTCATGGGTGATATCTATGCGCGTACCGTACTCAAACGCAAGGAACCACGCGTCGGCATACTGAGCAACGGCACCGAGGTAGGCAAAGGCAACTATCTGACTACGGAAGCATTCAAGTTGCTGCGCGATGTGGAAAGCATGAACTTCATCGGCAATGTTGAAGGACATCATCTTTTCGCCGGTGAAGTAGATGTGGTAGTCTGCGATGGATTCTTGGGCAACGTAGTGCTTAAATGCTCCGAGCAAATTGCCAAATCCATGGGGCAAATGCTCAAGCAACAATTGATGAAAAAACTATTCTGGAAGCTGGGTGCCCTGCTCTCCCGTGGCGCGTTCAAGGAATTCAAACAACGCTTAGACCCTACCGAAGTGGGCGGCGCACCGCTGCTGGGAGTCAACGGCACCTGTGTTATAGGACACGGCAACTCCAATCCCAAAGCTGTTAAAAATGGCATACACGCAGTGGGAGAGCTGATCAGCCAAGACGTTAATGATGCCATAGTGGAACAAATACACCATTATGGACTGGACAATTTGCTCGGAACGCGTTGAAATTATTTGCAGGCAGCCACGAATCGTCCAATATATGCCTGCCGCATTTTCGCAGACGAGCAGACGGGACAACCCGTAAATCACCTGACTATGAGTTTACGCATCGCATTACTTTTTTCCGGCCAAGGCGCTCAGCAACCCGGTATGGGCAAGGATTTTTTTGAGCTTTACGCCGATGTGCGGAACTTATTCCGCGAAGCAGATTTAACCTTGGGGCGAAAGCTTTCCGAGCTCTGCTTTCATGGCAGCATCGAGGATTTGACCGCCAGCGCCAATTGTCAACCGGCTATCTTCTGCGTCTCAGTAGCAGCCTGCCTGGCTCTGCACAAAGAACGTCCTTTCAAGCCAGTCGCCTGCGCCGGGCTCAGCCTGGGCGAATACGCCGCCTTGCATTGCGCAGGTTCGCTGGGCTTTGCCGAAACCCTGAAGCTGGTAGCCAGGCGCGGTGAACTCATGGACCGAGCCTGCCGGGAGCATGACGGCGGCATGGCTGCCCTGCTTAGTGTACCGCAAGAAATCATCGCTGAACTCTGCGCTAAACATAAGCTGGAAATCGCCAACTACAACAGTCCGGATCAAACCATTATCAGTGGTGCCAGTGTGGCCATTAATGCCGTCCTCAACGACTTGCACGAGTTGGGACAAAAAGCCGTGCGGCTGCAAGTAGCCGGTGCCTTTCATTCCAGCCTCATGCACGGAGCGCAGGAGCTTTTTGCACCGGAACTCGCCAAATATACATTCAACCCGCCGCAATGCCTGTTTGCGCAAAATTATAGCGGCAGTTTTACCTCTTGCCCAGATGAAATTTCTGATAATCTTTTGCGGCAGGTTTCCGGCTCGGTACGCTGGGAAGACTGTTTTCGGCTTTTGATGGCCAATAGCGATCTTTGCATTGAACTGGGGCCGGGGACTGTGCTTAGCGGGCTGGCCAAAAGAATACAGCGCGACTTCCCGGTATTCAGCATCAATTCCGTAGACAGCTTGCAACAAACGCTGGCCGCATTGCGGGAAATATAAGAACAAAAGTACTTGTCACTAAAATTGGAGTTTCGCTCATGCTACATGGTCTAACCGGTCAATGCGCCTTGATCACCGGCGCCACCCGCGGCATAGGACGCGCCATTGCCGAACGTTTGGCCCATGCCGGTGCCAACTTGGGTATCGTAGGCACCAACCTGCAACGCTGCAGTGAAGTAGCCGAGGAAATCGGCAATGCTTATCGGATCACAGTAAAACCCTTTGCCTGCGACGTGGCTCAAACCAAACAAGCCGAACAGGTCGTCAATGATATGCTCGCCGCGTACGGCAAAATCGATATCCTGATCAATAATGCCGGCATCACCAAGGACAACCTGCTCATGAGACTCAGCGAAGAAGACTGGGACGCAGTAATCAATACCAACCTCAAAGGTGTGTACAATTTCTGTAAGGCAGCAACCCGAAGCATGATGAAAGCAAAATACGGCAGAATCATCAATGTCTCATCAGTGGTTGCACTCTGTGGAAATGCCGGACAATGCAACTATGCCGCCGCCAAGGCCGGAATCATAGGCTTCAGTAAATCCTTGGCAAAAGAACTGGCAGGCAGAAATGTAACCGTCAACGTCATCGCACCGGGATTCATAAATACCGATATGACAGAAATGCTGCCAGACCAAATCAAGGAAAAACTTAAGGAAAATATACCGTTGGGAAGAATAGGAAAACCGGAAGAAATAGCCGAAACTGTAGCGTTCCTGTGCGCGCAAAATGCAGCATACATTACCGGACAGGTTATTAGCGTAGATGGCGGAATGAGCATGGCTTGACAGAAGGCAAAAAAGTGTCAACATGCGTAAGCTATTGAACAAGAAATTGTTATAGATGCAAAAAAGGCACTTGCATTCTCCGGAATAACAATTATCTTAATTGGGTTCCCAACATAATTTTCAACGTTCTTTTATTTTCGTGTTCCTGCATGCCCATGCACGCAGGTTAGAATTCTAAACTCAAGGAGTAATAAATGCCTAACATTGAAGAACAGGTCAAGGAGATCATCGTCGAGCAACTTGGCGTACGTAAAGACCAGGTACAAGATCAGGCTCGTTTTATTGAAGACCTCGGAGCGGACTCGTTGGACACCGTGGAACTGGTGATGGAGTTCGAGGAAGCCTTCAGCATTAAAATACCCGATGACATCGTTGAAAAGATGACCACCGTCGGGCAAGCCATCAGCTATATCAAAGAGAAAACCGAAGCGGAATCCTAAGCGATTTTAGCTGATTCTCGCTTCAGCAACATCATTGACGAAGTCTTCCTGTCCTGTCTTCGCTTTCCGATTATTCGGATGAATGACTAATGAATCGTTTTCAATTGTGGAGAGGCACGGGGGGCATACAGGCCACGCTCCAACCTGGAGTCGTGGTCTTTATTTTACCGGTGTTGTATTCCGGTGTTATATTATTGCAGCAACCAGCTGAAATCGTAGGCTCCGCAGTGGCGCGGAGCTGCGGCTTCGTGTTTTGATATAAACAAGGGGGAATTTGCATGAATAATGGGCGACGTGTTGTTGTTACCGGGATGGGCGTGGTTTCTCCGGTAGGCAACTCGGTTGAGTCGGCTTGGGCTGCCCTGCTGGCAGGTGAATCAGGCATTGGCTCAATCAGCCGTTTCGACGTCAGCGAGTATCGTAGCCAAATTGCCGGGGAAATCAAAGACTTTGATATCAGTGCATACTTGGAGCCCAAAGAGGCCAGCAGGCTGGATCTGTACTGCCACTATGCCGTTGCCGCAGCACACGAAGCTATGACTCAGGCCGGACTTTTTCAGATGGACGAGCTGGATCGCGAGCGTGCCGGCGTGCTGGTGGCCTCCGGCATAGGCGGCATCGCCACCACCTGCACACAGCAAGGCATACTCACTGAAAGAGGTCCGGGCAGAGTATCGCCCATGACCATACCCATGCTGATAGCTGATATGGGAGCTGGCTTCCTGGCCATTAAACATGGCTTCAAAGGACCTAATTTCGGCCTTAATAGCGCCTGTGCAAGCGCATTGCACGCCATAGGCGAGGCAGCCTGGGTTATTAGACGCAATGATGCGGACATCATGCTGACCGGTGGCAGCGAAGCCGCCCTGATACCGCTAAGCATCGCAGCTTTCTCGTCCATGCGCGCTCTGAGCACACGAAACGACAATCCTTGCGAAGCCAGCCGCCCCTTCGATGCAGAACGTGACGGCTTCGTCTTTGCTGAAGGTGCCGGACTATTGGTGCTTGAAGAGCTTGAACATGCACTCGCTAGAGGAGCAGCCCCACTGGCCGAAGTAGCCGGATACGGCGCCAGCTGCGACGCCTACCACGTCACTGCTCCGGCCGCCGATGGCTCCGGCGCGGCCCGAGCCATTCGCGAAGCATTGCGCACTGCGCAAATGCAACCCGACGCGATTGACTATATCAACGCGCACGGCACTTCCACCCCCATGAACGACGCCATGGAAACCAGAGCCATCAAGCTGGCGCTGGGGCAACATGCCTACAATTGCGCGGTGAGCAGCACCAAGTCACAGACCGGACACATGCTCGGCGCTGCCGGCGGCTTCGAATCGGTAGTCTGCATCAAAAGCATTCTACAAGGAATCATTCCTGGCACTATGAACTACCATACCCCCGATCCAGAATGTGATCTGGACTATGTGCCGAACTGCTATCGCAAGGCGAATGTCAATAACGCGCTGAAGATCAATCTGGGCTTCGGTGGGCATAACGCCGCAGTGATCTACAAGAAATACAAGCCCGCACAAGTGACATCATGAGTTGAACTCATGTACGACTGCGCCATAAAAACAGGGAAAACAAAACCCGCAAGGAGCGCAGACGCATCAATGTAATGTGTTTGGAGGACTGAAATACGCTGTCAAGTAAGCTTGACCCGTATTTCCTTGAGCTTTATGATAAACGGGCAAGAACCAGAACCGACCGCCGCAATACAGGCGGAAAACAAAACCGTCCCCCCGACGGGCAAGACGCTACGGGAAAAACCATGCCCTACGGCAAACCGGAAAGTGCGCAAAAAAAGGCCATCAAAGCTAGTGAAAAGGCTGCTGCGGCAAAAACCGAGCTACTCGATAGCATGCTGAGAAGCAGACAAAAAGAAGCTGTGCCTCAAGTAAAAACCGGTTTTTTTTACTCTTTGCGTTCCTTTTTGCTTCAGCATTGGCCACAATTGTTGGCCTTTTTTCTAGTGTGGATTGTCGGTGCGTTTTTGCTTTGCAGCCATTTGCAGAAACCGGTACAGCTGCGCATGCTGGAGCAATTTGCCAAATTCACCCTCCGTGCCGAGTTTCCTTTTACCTGCGTTGACACCAAAGCCTTGACTGAATTAGAGAAGCAAACCAAGTGTTCAACACCACCGGTATTGGTTCTCAAAGAAGGCAGTTATCGGTCAAGCCGTGCCGCTTTCGAGGCACGCATCAAAACCTTGCTTGAAAGCGAACCGGAGCAACTACAAAACGAAGCCGAAACTACATTGTACAAGCTCTTCCTAAACACCAGAACCACTAACATATTTTTTGCCTGCCTTCTAGATGTGATCAACAGCGGCATTGTTGCTGATGACTGGCAAGAACAACCTACCCTACGCCGCTACCGCCCGGAGTCACATGACGAAGTTTGGTTGATCGTGGATGACAGACCATACAAACGCGACGTAACCAGCTTGCTCACACCGCAAAGCGCCGCCGAAAAACTGCAAAATAATTTTAGAGAGCAGATAGGTAATCATACCGTAGACTTAAGCTTCTTTCAAGTTGCAGAATTGTTGCCTGTTAACCTAGAGTTTAATCCGGATGAATTTGAACACTTGCAGCGGCAAAAACTGCGCGAAGCCGAAATGCCACTCTTACATTTCAAGACCGGTGACCCGGTTTTGAAAGTCTCAAAGCAGAATGAAGAAGCGCTGCAAGCTTATTTGCAGAAAGGCAGGAAGAACTTCAGGTCTGGATTACAAGCGCTGCGCTTGGAAATCAACCGCGATATCCTGCTACGCCTCATACTGCAAACCCTGTTCATTGCCATCTTTATTTTCACCTTGAACCGCATACATATTGCACCAGCCAGCCTGGAGCAACGCCTCTCAGTCAGCGCCGTAGCCCTGATACTGCATTTCCTGCTCTCTTTCGGTGCCTTTTATATTTACGGCACCCACAATTGGTCCTTTGCCTACCTGCTCTGCCTCATGCCTTTGGCCCTGGTGCCGGCATTGCTGGCAAATTTGCTAGGCGGGCGTGTGGCCGTCTGCGCCGCTGTCACCATTGCGGCACTATTGCCGCTGCAAATCAGCCAATGCAAGCTGCAATACCAACTGTTCTGCTATGCCGCTTTCATCGGACTGGTAGGAGTGGCGTTTTTCCGGCGTGCTAAAAAACGCCGCGATTTTCTGGTCGGCGGAGCTGCCGTGGCGGTTGCCATCATGCTCTCGCAAATATTCTTTGCCATAGACCAAGACATACTTTTTGGACAATTCAGAGTTGATTTTTTGAAGATATTGCTCTTTTCTGCTGCAAACGGACTTTTAATCTCACTGCTTTGCATGGCTCTATTACCACTCTTTGAGGTTTGTTTTGGCCTGGTGACGCTCTCCACCTTGTTGGAACTCAACGACAGCAACCACCCCTTGCTGCTCCGCCTCAGCAAAGAAGCTCCTGGCACTTTTCAGCACAGCATGAATGTAGCCACCATTGCCGAAGCCGCCGCAAATGCCATCCAGGCAAATGCCTTGCTTGCCAGAGTAATGGCCCTATTTCATGATATAGGCAAGCTGGAAAACCCCAGCTTTTTTGCTGAAAACCAGCGTGATGAGCCCAACCCGCATGACAGCCTGCCGGCGGAAGAAAGCTTTAAAGCCATCAGTGCTCATATCAGTGATGGCTTGGCACTAGCGCAAAAATATCGCCTCAGACGCCCCATACGCGCCGCCATAGAACAGCATCACGGCAACAGCCTGCTAAGTTGCTTCTTCGAAAAAGCCAAAAAAGAGGCCGCTGCCAACGGCGAATCGGCACCGGATGAGAGCAGCTTCCGCTATCCGCATCCGCCCCCGCTGCAAAAAGAGATAGTCATTGTCAGCCTGGCAGATGCCTGTGAAGCGGCTGTACGCGCCCTCTCCGGCAATCATCGCGAGCGCAACCGCTTCTTCCGTCAGGCTGCCGAGCTGTTGGAAGACTCCGAGCACTTGGAATCCGGCGAACAGCAGAAACGCCTCAAGGAATTTCTGCAGCGCTTGGAACAGGAAAAAAATATGGCTCTCACCAATGAGGGCATAGCCAACCAGATAATCAAGATCATTGATGAAAAATGGGACGACAAACAATTTGCAGAGGCTGACATAACCACCTCCGAGCTGGAAGCTATCGAACAGAGCTTCTTACGCACTTTCATGGACATGTATCATTTCCGTCCACGATATCGCAGAAATGAGCCGGAACCCGAAACCAAGGCAGCGCATGAAGATCAAGCTAGAGTATAGTGCCGACGTACCGGCGCTGTCAAACGAAGCGCTTTTCCTGGAATTACTGCATCTGGCCGTCCCGGAAACCGGATTGCAACTCAATGGCGGATTCTTGCAACTGATACTGCTGAATGTTGAAGACATGGCTGAACTCAATGCCCTGCACCTAGGACATACTGGTTCCACTGATGTAATCAGCTACGACTTGCGTGATGCGGAGACTTGGCAGGCACTTGACGACGAAGAGATAGCAGCAGCCGAAATCTATATCTGCCCTGCCGTAATTGAAGAAAATGCAGCTCTCTACGGCAACTCCATTTCCGCTGAATTGCTGCTTTGCGCCATACATGGAATGCTGCATCTGGCAGGCGAAGACGACCAAACCGAGGAAAAACGCCGCAGAATGCAGCGTAAACAAGAAGAAATTCTGGCGAAAATCGCCCCGCCCGACTGCACATTCATCTAAAATGACCGATTTTCGGTTCAAGTCGAACCATAAAATACGCCTGACACGTCCAAATCAGCCCCTGAAAGACTGATTACTGATTATTGACCCCTACACAGAGATCTATGAGTACAAGCTTATCATTAAGCCTCGCTTTATTGAGTACTGCGTTTTTTATTTTTCTGGCTCTTGGAGTTGCTAAGCTTGAGAGTTTCAACCGAGCCAAGTTGCGCAAATTGCGTGAAACCTCCAAGTTTCTTGCTGAGCTGCTTGAGCAAAAAATCAGCGAGCAGCGACGTTTGGCCGGCCAGCTTCTGGCCCTGCTGCTGTTTTGTTTCAGCTTCTCATGCTTCTTATTTTGGGGCCGTCAATTATCTTGGCAACTGTACTGGGGCACCGTAGTCGGCGTCTATCTGCTCAGTTTTGTATGCCTGCACATTTGCCTGGAAAAAATTTCCTTAAAAGGCTCGGCTCGATTGCTCATCACATACCTCACGATTTCTAACTTGGCCGGTTATCTGTTTGCGCCGATCCTAATGCCGCTATGCTATCTGCTCGAAAAAATCCGCGCCGGTCTGGCAGCCGACCCCAGTCTGGAAAAGCCCAGTGCTGAAGACGAAATACTCTCATTGGTCGAGGAAAGTATACAAGAGGATGACGGTTCACCCTCTGCTTCCGGACTGGAGTTGGAGGAAAAGCGCATGCTCAATGGAGTTATCAATCTGGATAAAACCTATGTGCATGAAATCATGACTCCGCGCGTTGACATCGATGCCCTGCCCGAAGAAGCCGACATAGATGAGATCAAACGCACTATTACCGAAACCGGACATAGCCGTATTCCCATCTATCATCAGTCAATTGATACTATCAGCGGTGTAGTTTATGCCAAAGACCTGCTTGATGAAGCCAAGTTGACCAAGGCCAAAAATGCCGGTGGGATCGCGCATAGCCCGGTATTCATTCCGGAAAGCAAAAATGTAAGCGACCTGCTTGATGAATTCCGTCAGACCCGCAACCATATAGCCATCGTGCTTGATGAATACGGCGGCACTGCCGGCATGGTCACCATTGAAGACATACTCGAGGAGATCGTAGGCGAAATTCATGACGAATATGATCGTGGCGAATCGGATAAGCCTGAAAACGTCAGCCTGGAAGAGGACGGCAGCCTGATTAGTGATGGCAGGCTAACCATCTGGGAACTCAACAAACTGCTCAACACCGAAATTTCAGAGGAGCAAGGCTTTGATACCTTGGCCGGATACATTATGGCTAGTCTGGGGAAAATACCCAAGGCAGGCGAACACTTACACGTTGATGGGCTGGAAATAGACATACTTGAAGCGGATAAACGCAAACTCACGCTTCTTAAAGTGAAAAAAGCCGATCCGCAGAATGAGGACAAAACCGATTGAGATAACCTGGAGTGGACTGATCGCCCGCAACCCAGTTGAAAGGTTCAATCTGCGGATAAAATAAAAATCTTTCTGAAAAAACAAGACCTTGGGAGATAGTAGTACAGTGTGCCGGGCAGCAGCCTTATGCTCCTCAGGCAGCAGTTCCCATAAACATGTGGTGTTGTTCCATGAAATGATAAATTTTCCTCCTAACGCAAAAAGAACTAGGTGTTGTATAACTTCTGCTCTTTTGCCTGCCATGCCAGAGTTGCCCATGTTGTATAGCCTAGGACAAACAACGCACTAACCGGCACTGGGCACGTTGTTTCAGAAAACCCATCTGAAATCCGACACTTTGCAAGGCAACTGCAAAAAGCCCTATATGCTCCCAACTATCCTCTCAGAAAACTTTTTTGGCTCCCTTACTGCTATGCATCCATCCTTTCTGTTGTTTATCATTATTATGCTCATGCTGCTCTGCGAGCGCGTTTTAGCCATACGCTTGACCTTGCATCCACGCAGCCGTGCTTTTATTCAGCGCTGTATCCTTCTGCATCCCAACACTATTTCGCTAATGCGCATTCCCATGGGATTGGTTAGCACCATACTGGTGCATTTTGGCTATTGGCAAATCGGCATGCTCTGGTTCGCTTTCTGGATGATTACCGACCTTACTGACGGCACCATTGCCAGAAATTGCCAGCTTGAGACGGAAACCGGCAAATGGCTGGACCCTCTCAGCGACAAATGCATGTATTTCCCCTGCCTGCTCTATTTCAGCATTGGCCCTAATATAAATCCGGACCTAAGGCTGGAATTATGGAGTGTGCTCCTGTTTATCACCATTGACAGTCTGGGACAGGCCTCCCGGCTATTCAGTCAAAAGAAAGCAGCAAACTACTTCGGTAAAGGCAAAACCGCCTTAGTTACTATTTTGCTCTCCAGTCTGGCCTTCTACAATATGCAGCCTTTGCCCTTCCTCAACAGCAGTACTGTCAACTACATCATGGCCAGCTGCAACCTGCTCGCTTTCCTCTCTTTCTATCTCAAAGTGATCCCAGATCAATGGTATGCCAATACCCTGACATTCGCTAATTTCGCCTGTGGATTAAGCGCTATAGTAATTGTATGTAAATACAATTGGTTCACCAGTGCTTTTGTCCTTATATTCATTGGACAGTTCTTCGATCTCTTCGATGGAAGGCTAGCCCGCAAATTCGGTTCAACCAAGTATGGCGCCATCTTTGATGATATTGCAGATGCCACCAGTTTCGGCTTCGCTGCAGCCTGCATTATCTACAAAGGCTTAGCTTTTCATGAAAAAGTCATCGCCCCATGGTTGGCCATGCTGCTGGCGCTCTTCTACGTAGTCTGCCTACTCTACCGGCTCTACCGTTTTCTGTATCCTTCTAAGCCACAAACCAAAGGCGTCTTTCAGGGCATGCCTTCGCCAGCAGGCGCGCTTCTGGTCTGCTCCGCCGTTCTTGCCGGCATGCGTTTTGATCATCCCATCAGTGGTATTATCACCGCCACGGTGGTGGTCGTCAGCTCTTGTCTCATGGTCTCCAATATACCGTATTTGCATTTTGGGCAAAGCCTTTGGCCAAGTCTACCCAGGAGTGTCAAGCTGTTGCTGCTGGTAGTACCGGTCGTCTTTGTCAACATTGTCCTAGTCAAAAAACACGACTGGGAAACCACCTTTATCTGGCTTTGCCTGGCATTGGGTCTAACCTATGCCATCTTTGCTGTACAAGGTAAAAATAAAATACCGCAACCGCAAAATGATGACCGCCTTCCGGGTGACAAAGACAAGAAGATCAGAAATAACAAGTGCCAAGAAAGCACTTAGGATGGGCGACGCCCAAATTTGTTTTGTCCATAAAAATCCAAATAATGCCGGGCACAGAACACAACACATTTTCACAGCACACGCTACAGACGATAGAGTTTTTAAGGTGCCCAAAGACACTGGCTTTAAAGGCGCTGCTCACAGGTAATTAGCCACGAGGTTGCCACAAGCTGAGCCACCCAAAACTCATATCACAAGTTTCATACATTACCCAATAGTCGGATTCAGGCAGCAACACTAATTTTATTGCCGATAGTATATATGATGCTTGCAGCCTCTGGAATATCGGTACCACCTAAAAATAATGCGGGCGGCAATTCACCGTCCGCATTATTTTTAATCAGCCTTTAGAACTCAGCTGAACTTAGCCGCAGCAGCCGGCCATTACGCGTACCATTTCCAGCATCTTGTTAGAGTAGCCCCACTCGTTGTCATACCAGCTTACTACCTTCACGAAAGTCTTGTCCAGCTGTATGCCGGCACCCTTGTCAAAGACGGAGGTACAGCTCTCGCCGATAAAGTCGGTGGAAACCACTTTATCCTCGGTGTAACCCAAGACGCCTTTCAGTTCACCCTCTGAAGCTGCCTTCATAGCGGCGCTGATGCTCTCGTAGTCAGTCTCCTTGTTCAGTTCGACGGTCAGGTCAACCACTGAAACGTTAGATGTGGGCACACGCAGAGACATGCCGGTGAGTTTACCATTGAGCTCGGGCAGCACCTTACCCACGGCCTTAGCGGCGCCGGTGCTTGAAGGAATGATATTTTCAAGAATACCGCGTCCGCCGCGCCAATCCTTCAGTGAGGGGCCGTCTACCGTCTTCTGGGTGGCGGTAGTAGCATGCACTGTGGTCATCAGACCGCGCTTAATGCCGAAGTTATCATTAAGCACCTTAGCCAATGGTGCCAAGCAATTGGTGGTACAAGAAGCGTTGGAGATGATATCCTGGCCCTTATAGCTCTTGTGGTTGACCCCGTACACGAACATGGGGGTGTCATCTTTAGAAGGTGCGGAAAGCAGAACCTTCTTGGCACCAGCAGCGATATGCTTGCGAGCCGCCTCGTCAGTCAAAAAGAAACCGGTGGACTCAACTACAACGTCAACGCCCAGTTCGCCCCAGTTCAAGTTGGCCGGATCGCGCTCAGCAGTTAGACGGATGGATTTGCCGTTAACGATCATCCGGTTGCCTTCGACCTTGATGTCGCCACAGAATTTGCCGTGCACCGAGTCGTACTTGAGCATATAGGCGAGATATTCCGGCTCCAAAAGATCGTTGATACCAACGATCTCTATGTCTTTGCTGAAATTAGCGAAGGCCGCCCGAAAAACCATACGGCCAATACGCCCGAATCCATTGATTCCAACTTTAATCATCTCTGAAATCTCCTTATTTAACTACAAACACTATCCCAAAAAAATGCACCAAAATGAATAACGGACAATTTTGGAATCCTATTAATATATGGCTTGATGACTGCTTGTGCAATCCGAGCTCAACCTTTTTTCACCTTTTTTTCTGATATTATAATATGTAGCCGCTCCCCGTAAACTGCCGGCTAAAAAGCATTAAAATAAATGATAACACTTTAGCTTATAGCATATTATGCTGTTATTCAAATCTCATGTTTTCTCTTCGCAATGCCTTTATCAATACCCAAAATTTATGCTACATTTTGTGCAAATCAACCTGAATAGAGTTGTTGCTTTGAATAGGCCTCAATGATAAATAGTAAAATCAGATTTTTGCAAGCATAATTCCTGAATAACACCAAAACACCAAAGGACAAAAAAAAACAACCTGTCAGACCGGCTAGACCGTTTTTCATTTGGCGCTCTGGCCAAAAGCAACTGATGTTTTTGCAAAACTTTTTAACAGGGACTAAATTAAGGAGTTAACCTACATTTCTGAAAGCTGTAACAGAACGAATCCATATCAACGTCAGACCTCAGTCTGCCTGATACCATGAGGAATGATTCATGAGCAAATTTTATCCCTATAATGCGCTAAGCGAGTTTCTTAACCTGAGCCCGCCCTTATTAATGCTTGACTGTTTACAAGTCAATGTCAGCACTTGCAGCGCTAATGGCAGCAAGCTGCTTTCCATTAATGAGCCTTTTTTTGGCGGTCACTTTCCCGGATACCCTGTCATGCCGGGAGTATTGCAGGTTGCAGCCATGACCCAGGCCGCCACCGCCATCCTTAAAAACTGTCATCCTGCTGACGGCACTCCGGAGCTGGTCGGCTTGCGCCGAATCAAGTTCCGTAAACCGGTAGAGCCGGGCATGAGCTTGCGGCTAGAAGCCGTTATGACCGGAAAAAATGACGACAACTGCTTTGACTTCGAGGTCAAATGCCATGTCGAGGATCAACTTGCCTCCAGCGGCACTGTCACCCTGGCCTATAAGGGGGCGGATTGGTTTGCATTGCCTGAAGACAGCTATGCCAAACAAAACTTGAGTGAAATTTACGGCGAGGCTGAGCCGGCCAATAGCAAAGAAATCATGCGACACCTGCCACACCGACCGCCGTTTCTGCTTTTAGATGCCTGTTACAATCTAGGACAAGGAGACTGCGCTCTGGGCTATAAAAACATTAGCGGGAATGATCCCTTATGTCAGGCCAGCCAACCAGCCTGCTTCCCGGGTTATTTGCAAATAGAAGCTTGTGCCCAGCTGGGCTGCGCTCATATCTTGAGCCGCCCCGAACAGCAAGGAAAAATCGGCCTGTTTATGTCCATAGACCAAGCTAGCTTCCATGCTCCGGTACTGCCAGGGCAGCAGATGCACATGAAGATACGCAGTAGCTTCAGTGGAAGATTTGGAGTTGGCGCAGGCACAGCTGAAGTAAATGGCCGAACAGTAGCCGAAGCCGAAATCAAATTCGCCATACTGGCCGTTGAGGACAACTAGCAAACTGCCGGACGCGTCCGACCGGCAGGATTGTTGGATACTCGCAACATTCTGCCACGGCGCTCTCTGGATAGGTTCCCATCCGGGCTGTAGGCTAAAGCACCATTGACATAGACACGCTTCACCCCAGTACAAGGCGCGTTCGCGTTACCATAATCAGCCGCACTAAAATATTCCTCCGGATTAAATATTACCAGATCGGCAAACCAGCCCGGCGCCAAGCGCCCACGCCCGCACAACTGAAATTGTCGAGCCGAAAGAGCGCTCATGCGACAAATCACTGACTCGATGCTGGCCTCTTGCCTTGCAAGCTGGAAGAACCTCGGGAAAGTACCGAAAGCACGCGGATGCGTGCGCCCATCAGTAAAGGCGAATATACTGCCATCGCTGCCCGCCAACAACCAGGGTTGAGCCAGAAAACGCCTCAGATTCGTTTCTGACATACTGCCAAACGCAGCACTGGGGGATGCCTCTGAGAGCAGCTTTACGCAAGCTTGAGCTGCGCTCATGCTCAATTCGCCGGCTATTTCCAACATGTTTTTGCCGTAAAATCTTGCGTGCTCCGGTGCCGTTGAAATCACCAGGATGATCTTGTCCCAGTTGTCACGCTTGCCACTGCCGGTTTCTAAGAGATTAGTCAGCTTAGCTCTTTCCTCGGACGATTCGCGCAGCAGCTTTGTAAGAGAAGCACTGTCGATTTTATCATATGGTGCAGGTACCGCCATGCGCAGTGAGGTACTCGAATATGTATATGGATAGCGGTCAGCAAAAACTTGCAGCCCTTCGGCGCGAGCCTTTTCCACCATAGCCAGAGCCGCATCCTGCTTGCCCCAGTTGTGCGGATGCAATGTCTTAAAATGGCTCACTTGCAGGATACCATCGCCGCATTTTGCTATCTCTATGGCCTCAGCCAATGATTCAAGCAGTGTATCGCCTTCATCACGCATATGAGTGCAATATGGCTTACCGGTACCACGCAAAGCACCGGCAAGCTCCTTCAACTCCTCAGTATCTGAAAAACTTCCAGGAATATACCAAAGTCCACTGGAAAAGCCAGCCGCACCCTGTTGCAAGGCCTTTTGCAAGAGTTTCTTCATTTCGGCTATTTCGGCTGGGGCAGCCTTTCGGTCATCATAGCCCATCACCTTTATCCGCAGCGAATTATGCCCGCATAGAGCTGCTATGTTAAGAGCCGGACGCGCTACCTCTACACGTCGGCAGTAGCTATCGAAACTACCGTCACAATTGTCCAGGGGCGCATCACCCAAGGCGTTTCCTTCCTTGGAATAGACAAATTCTGAGAAACCGCAATTGCCCACCACTTCGCTGGTCACTCCCTGCGATATCTTGCTGTCGCCTGTAGGCACTTTCAGCACCGGCGTATCCGAATGACCGTGTACATCGACAAACCCCGGGCTCAGAATAGCGCCTTCAGCAGAAAACACTTCTTTTACGCCTTCACGCGGCAGGCTGCCAGGCGCACCAAGTGACATGATCTTATCATTCTTCACTATCAACTCTCCCCGAAAAGGAGACGCCGCGCTGCCGTCATAAATTAAAGCGTCACAAATAAGCAAATCCGCAAAGTTAGACATCTCTCACCTTTCTATTTTGATAAAAAAACAGCATGCGCCTTGTTTTTTTTGATGCGCCCGCTCTAGACTGTGGCAATCCGCTGGTACATCACTGCTTTAGCTTAATTGCTACGCACTCGAATACAAACATATCACGCACACGACCCTGCTTCATGGTTATGCCGTATCCTCCTTTCTGCTGCCTTTCTACCTCAAAAACAAACTGTCGCGAATACGATTGCAGGGATTGAAGCATCATGCCTGTATTTTTGAAACATCATCTATTTCGACGTCTTCAGATTTTTCAGATTTTTGATCGCCTCGCTTACTGGTAAAGCCTGTAACCATCAATTATATTCTGCTTTTTACATAAATGCATCACTTTCTCGTAACGGAGCAATCATGAGCGATTTGTTTTCCGGCATCACCGGTTTGACTTGGGGTCATATCAGCATGTTTGTGGTTGGCTTAGCCCTAATTTGGGCTGCCATCAAGAAAAACTATGAACCCATGCTGCTACTCCCCATAGGTTTTGGCATAATACTGGCTAATTTCCCCGGTTCTGCGGCCACCGGTGAACATGGTGTGCTTACCTATCTGATGAATCATGGCATCAAAAACGAACTTTTCCCCGTGCTTATCTTCGTGGCCATAGGTGCCATGATGGACTTTGGTCCGCTCTTGAGCCGTCCCAGCATGATCTGCTTCGGTTTTGCGGCACAGCTAGGCATTATCGTCACCATGTTTGGTGCTCGCATGCTCGGCTTCGATCTGGGTGCCGCCACGGCCATCGGCAGTATAGGAGCGGCTGACGGACCTATGGCAATAGTAGTTTCCACTCGTCTAGCCCCGGAGCTACTTGGGCCCATCTCGGTGGCAGCGTATTCCTATATGGCGTTGGTGCCTCTTATACAGCCGCCTGTCATACGTCTGCTCACCACCAGGAAAGAGCGCCTCATCCGCATGCCTTACCGCAACGTCAAAATTAGCAAGCGCACTCGCATACTCTTTCCTATTATCGTTACCATGATAGCCTGTCTAATTTCACCTATGAGTGCGGCACTCATAGGCATGCTCATGTTTGGCAACCTAATCCGCGAATGCGGGGTACTTGAAAGTCTCTCCAAGACCGCACAAAACGAACTAGCCAACCTTGTGACCCTGCTCTTAGGCATCACAATTGGAGGCAGCATGACTGCTGAGCGTTTCATGACTCGCGAGACCATCCTAATCATGATCATAGGATTGCTGGCCTTTGTCTTCGACACGGCTGGCGGTGTGCTCTATGCCAAGTTTTTCAACCTTTTTGCCAAGGAAAAGGTCAACCCTATGATAGGCGCAGCCGGTATTTCCGCCTTCCCCATGTCAGCCAGAGTTGTTCAGAAAATGGCGCAGGATGAAGACCCGGGCAACATTATACTGCCTTACTCAGTGGCCGCCAACGTCTCTGGCCAGATTGGTTCGGTCTTTGTAAGCGGCCTGCTTTTGGCCTTAAGCACATGGATGATCGCCAATGGTTACGATTTGCCGGTGCCGGTACTGCTTAAATAAATCATAGCTGCTGGTCTTAATTCATATTTTGCCTGTTCATAGCAGCAGCGTTTTCAGCTTTTGCAGTTCAGTTTGTAGTTGCTCTACTTGCTCTTGCAACTGCTTCACCTGTTCCTCCAGGCTTGCAAAACGCTGCTCATCCTCCTCAAGTTCCCGTCGAGCTGCTTCTACCATCATCGGACGGCAGCCCTCTTCTTCCTCGTCTATTTCCGGTTTGCCGCAGAGCAGGTGTACAAAACGGCTCTCGCGTCTGCCGCTTTGACGCGGCAGCTTCATAATCAGGGGGTTCTCTTCTCGTCCAGCCATTTCCTCAAGCAGTTCGTTCACCTGCTCGAGCGATTCGAATTCATATAATCTTTCGCAGCGTGTTTTAAGCTCGCCACCGGTTTGAGCACCACGTAAAAGCAGGCAGCAGAGCAAGGCCAGCTCCGACTTGGGCAAGTTAGCCAGCGCTTCACTGCCGGTCAAGATATACTTATATTTCGGCACTCGCGCGCCCTCCAACTCCATCTGTAAAGCCAGTTGTTTTTGACGCAGGCTGTCCACTGCCCGCAGCACATCTTTAGCTTCCAACTCCATCACCGGATTGCGGCTTGATTTCTGATTGCAAGCCGCCTGCAACAAATTCAAAGTCAACGGATAATAATCCGGTGTTGTGATCGACTTCTCTATCAGACAGCCAAAGACCCTGGCCTCGACAACGCTCAGTAATATGTTTTCCATGGTTATCCCAATTCTTCCAGAAAAGTGAAAAAACAAGCGGTGTATTACCTGATTTGGTTTATACAAGGCTTATTGCTAAACCTGCCGGAACAGCCTCAGCAGCAGCTATCGATCCAGGATGATGTAAAGTGATTGCGGAATATCCGTCATTAAAGCCTTATTTACCAGAATACACTGCGGGAATCTGCGTAATCTGCGGATGAATTTTTAAGCGCCCTTGCCCTTTGCAATAAAAAGTATCCTTCCTGTTGCATCTCCAGCTAGCAGGAAAACAGGCCGTCATCGGATCAGAATTGATCCGGTGGATTCTGAGTCTCCAGCAGATCCATTGCCTCCTCATGTTCACGTTCCAATTCTTCGAACTTGGCAAGATCAGCCCGCGAAATATTTCCTACAACAGAACCGTCATCAAGTGGATCGTTTACTCGATTTTTCAGATCCCGGAAGAGCTGGACCATATCAATCATGCCGCCAACGCCAAACCAGACGGTCGATATTGCCGCCATGATTCCCGGCACCAGCAGATAGACAATAAAGAAGTACCTTCCCCACCACTTGACCGGCCAAGGGGAAACAGCGTTCCAGATGATCACCCCAACAAAACAGAGGATAAAACTGTAGACGAAACTATACAGGAAAAATGCCCAAGCAATAAAACGGTCGCCCTTTGTATATTCCTTGGTAATTCCGAGCAATTTGCTGAAGACAGTACGCAGCGACCATTCCAAGCGCTCTTTGTTATGCCCGTCAACGTTGTAAATGCCGCGATGCAGCATGCGGTCCAGATTGAAAGGTTCTTTCATCGTCAGCCAGGAAACGACACAATAGAGGAACAAGGTAATCATCATAGTTAAAAAATAAAATTCGTAACTATTGATCGGGAATTTCACCGCATCCATCTTCCAGACGACGATCGGATTGAAGGGTTTGGAAACCATTTGAAGGAATTGATCCAGAGGCCCGACCCAGCCCATTTTGTCAATCCAGGGGTAGACCACATCCGCCCAATTGCGCTGGACAAAGATGCCGACGAAGCCCATTATCATACCAGTTATAAGCGATACAAAAGCACCGGCAGTTGTGCCAAAACGACTGTAGAGCCCGAAGATCATTACCGGGCCGCATCCACCCATCCACATTGTCGTCATCAACGTCACAAACAAGTTGATGTAATCCAGTTGCGCCATAAAAACCGAGCCAATTAAGAAAAACACTCCGATGCCAATGCTGACTAGGCGCAAGGCGAGCACATGCTGTTTTGGTGTTAAAGGTCGCTTGAAAAACGGCATGATGACATCTTGGGTCAATGTGATGGCCGCACTAAAGATGCGTGAGTCATCCGTAGAAACCATCGCCAGTACCATCAGCAGGCAGAAAAGTCCAAGTAGACCGGTAGGCAGCAATTCCCGCATTGACATGCCTAACATCATCTGATGAAACAGCGTCCGGAACTGCTGAAATTTGGCGTTGCCTTCGTTCTCTCCGTTGAATTCTTTCAAAGTCTCATGCGCAGTCTGTAAAAGTGGGGTGTCCAGATTTTTTGTCTGCGACAAAGGCTCATCCACGCCTATTTCATGATACTGTTCCGGTATTGCCTTGATACGGGAGGTCAGGATTTCTCGCTCAACAGGATTGTCCACCAGTTCTTCAGCAATGCGTACCGAAATATTGTCGCGGACAACTTTGGCTTCGGGTGCCCAGTTTCGATGGTTCAACAGAGTGATGATGGCAACTCCGATCAACACGTACAGTATAGCGACAACCGAGTTGCGCCAAGTGCCCAGCAAGCCGGCCATTTTCTGTTCATGCGGGCTTTTGGCGGCGGTGCTGGTACCAGCACCGATCCAGCTGGCACGGTGAAAAACGGAAGTAAAAATGGTAAGCGCCACCAAAAACAGATTAAAGTCCCGGAGGTTGGCAATATCATAGGGATTCAAGAAACTTTCCCCTGGAACCCGGTCAGCCATGACAGGAATAATTTCCTGAGTCCAGCTGAATTTATACAGTATGAAAACAACGAAGATAACGATCAGCGGGAAACAGAACATGCCCTGCACGGCATCTGTGATGATCATTGTCATCGTTCCGCCCATACAGATGTTGGTGATTGCAAGACTCAGGCAGATGATTACGACCACCATGAAAGTCGGCATCTGTATTCCCAGAAAATTAAAGCTTCTTGGCAAATCCAGAAAATAGATAAAGAAACGTGCTGCTACGGCCGGCATGATCATATTGGCCAGCATTTCGGATAGACTGCGCAAGGCGGCGGCAAAAATCCGTAAAGTCCGGTTATAGCGCATTTCCAGGAACTGCCCAAGGGACATCGCTTTGGTTTCCCGAAAACGATAGGTGCAATAGCCCAAAAGCCCCATGACAATGCCGAGAGGGGCGGTAAGATTCTGCCAAAAAGCCAATGCAAAACCGGTTTTATAATGCACTTCCACATAAGCCACCAGCCCGATAATCGACAGCGCGTTGGCAACATCACCGACACTGATCACATAACGCCCGCATATTCGCCCCGCAGCCAGAAAATCTGCAACTCCACGCAGATAACGGCGAGAGTACATCCCCATTCCTAGAACAAAACATACCGGAATAATTACAATCAACCAGTCAAGAAGCCCCATGAAATTACTAACCTTTCACCTCAAAACAAACAGAAATATTTAATTGTTGACAAATAATAAAACAAACAGTGAAGACATACTCTAATCCCTGCTACTGAAAAAACAAGAGAAGTTCTTAATGAAATTTAAAAACGAATTGTCAGCAAAATCGCTCTGATTTTGCCATTTTCTTTTTTAGCTTGGCGTTCTTGGCGTCTTCCTGGCAGTTGGTTTTCTGCATTGAAACGCCGAGATGCCAAAAACACCAAAGGGTGCCACAATAAGAGTAAAAACAAGAGAGGGCAAGAACCCAAAATTCGGACTTGCAAATAACCAGTACAGCACCGCTCCCCATAAATTTTCCACGCTTCCCGTGTTTTCCGTGAATAAAATGAGTTATGAGCATCAGGTTCACTCTCAGTTCATCACAAACCTTCGCACATTAACAAACTTTCATGCGTCATCAGCCCATTTCCACTCACAATGCAACCGCAAACCGGATTGATCCAGCACTCGTTTTTTCATGTCGTTAACCAATAAGCGACAATCTTCTGCTTTGCCCGGTTTCCCACCAACATTGATTATCCAATTGGCGTGTTTTTGACTAACCTGAAACGAACCATGGGACAAGCCTTTGCAACCGGCTTGTTCCAAAAGACGACCGGCAGGATTTCCCGGAGAGGGATTACGAAAGACGCTGCCGGCAGAAGCGCCTTTGGGATTCGTCAAGCTGCGCCGGTTTAACTCTGCTAATATCAAGGCGGTCTCGTCTTCGGTTTGTACCGGATACAACTCCAAAACCGCTTCTAGAATTAACACATCTTTAGCAATCGGTGACTGGCGATAGCCCCAACCGCCCTGTTCCCTGAACCAATGCCAAGGCCGATCTAAGCGCAAGTCCCAACCTCGCATCTCCCGGACTAAGCTGCTGATTTCCTGCCCGTTGGCTCCCGCATTCATAGCGAGAGCACCGCCTAAGCTGCCTGGTATGCCAGCCAAGGGTGCCAAGCCACCACAGCCCCTAGCTGCCAAAATTCTGGCAGCCTCCAGCAGTCCCAGAGCCGCACCAAGCCTGAAAGTACAGACATCAAGCTGTTCCACAACGGCAAACTCCGAGCTTTTGGGCAATCGCAACACAGGCATGATAGTCAAATTGTCAGCACCGATCAGGTTACTGCCTCGGGCCACAATCAATGGTGGAGAATCAATTTCTTGTAAAATCTCTCGTAGAGCTACTAAATTTTCGGGCTCATAAAGCCGCACTTGTCCCAGGCCGACCCTCAGGCTGCAAAGATTATACCATTGTGTTTCACTTATATGCATATAAAAACCGGATTTCAAACGAAAATTCATCTGCAGAAGTTACCAGGCCATTCTTCTCTGCAAGAACAGTTTTGAGCACGATAGCAGGCAGGCTCTCGAAAGGATGCCGGAACGCTGGCATAGTCTAGGCCATGGCTCAAACGGCACCTAATTATCCGCAATACAGTAGCTTCCCTTTCGGCAGTTGCCCTATAAGACGATTCTCAGCTCAGTCTTCACAAAGCGCGATATCGCAACCTATGCCTTGTAATTTCGGCAGCAGCTTACTGTATCCCCTGAAGACCATGTCGGCGTTTTTTACCAGGCTTTCGCCCTGTGCACAGCAAGCAGCAATAATCAAAGCCATGCCAGCACGTATATCAGGACTGGGTATCACACTGCCATGCAATTGAGCCGGCCCGGAAATTAATACTCGATGCGGATCGCAAACCACTGCGTTTGCTCCCATGGCAATAAGCTTGTCAACAAAATATATACGGCTTTCAAACATCTTCTCAAAGAAAAGTACAGTGCCTTCAGCCTGGGTCGCCACAGTGATCATGCAGCTCATCATGTCACTGGGAAATTGCGGCCAAGGGCCGTCAGCAATGACCGGTATAACATTGCCGAAATCCGGCCTCACTCGCATTTCGCCCAGTCTTTGCATGCGTATATAGTCGGATTTCAGAGTGAATTGCAGCCCAAAGCGCTCAAAGACACGTCTAAGCATCCAGTAGTTGTGCGGCGTAATCTTGCCAGTGATCTCCAAGTCGCCGCCACAGGCAGCGCAAAGCGACAGATAGCTGGCCGCCTCAACATGATCACCCTCAAGCCAGAACTCGGCGCCATGCAGCTTTTTTACGCCTTCAATGCGCAGCAAATTAGTGTCCAGCCCCTCTATTTTGGCACCCATTCTATTGAGCAGTTGAGCCAGCTGTGTTACATGCGGCTCGCATGCGGCATTTCGTATAATTGTGATGCCTTCAGCCAAGGCGGCAGTCATCATAATATGTTCCGTGGCGGTGACGCTGGCTTCATCAAAGAATATTTCGCTGCCTTGCATCTTTTTTTCACGCTTGAACTTGTAGCTGCCATGCTCCAAATCCAGCTCCATCCCCAGTTTTTTCAGACCGTAAAAATGACTGTCTAATCTTCTTTTTCCGATAACATCGCCTCCGGGCGGAAATAACTCGGCTTCGCCACAACGTGCCGTCAATGGCCCCGCAAACAGGAATGATGTACGTATTTTGTCGCAGAATTCTTTCGGGACGCTGCTGCGATTGATATTTTTAGCGCAGAGCTGCAAGCTGCCATCTTCGAATAGCGTTTCGACTCCCAAGTAATTGGCCAGCTGCAACATATTGCGCATATCCAATATATCGGGCACATTATGCAACAACACCGGTTCATCGCTGAGACAGGCTGCCGCGATCATGGGTAGCGCGGCGTTTTTATTGCCGCTTATCTCAATTTGCCCCGATACTTTTCCGGCACCTCGAATACGTAGACTATTCATCTATGCATTCCTCCCGGCTCTGTCAAAAAACGACTTTAGAGTTTCCAATTCCGGCGCGATGGTTTCCAACGGTCCATTGCCTGCCTGCGGATACGACTCCAGAGCCAGCCAGCCCTGGTAACCTGTTGCCACCATTTTGGCGGCTATTTCACGATTAGCAATGAAGCCCTGACCAAAATGCGCGCCGGTATAACCGCGCGGATTGTCGGCAGCCTTAAAATCTTTGAAGTGGAAGTGGACACAGTATGGGAATAAAAGCTCAAAATTGTCCTCAGCTCTTTCCCCCGCCGCTTGGAAATTGCCAGTGTCGAAAACGAAACGGGCTCGATTTTCGGTAAGTTGAATGATTTCCAGACACTCGGCAGCACTGCATATCAGCCCGGGTGCCGGGTCATAATTCTCAAAAGCAAGCTGCATGCCACGTTTCTCAATGTCATCAATAAAATGCATGATCCCCTCAGCAATCCACTTGCGCGCCTCACCGGGGTCTGCCTGCGCCGGCAAGTGACAACCTGCCAAGTGCACTATTTCAGCGCCAAAATATTCGCAAATATCAATGCCTTGCCGCATATGCTCATATGCCGTCTCTCTTTCCGAGCCGGCCGACACGGCAAGATCGGCAATCAGGTCCATGACTGGCATGACCAATTTCAATTCTGCCATTTTACGCTTGTAAAGCTTTTGCAGCGCCTTTTCACCAAAGAAATGATTACAAAAAGCCTCAACGCCTTCAGCACCGGCTTCGGCCAGGGTTTCCAACAGCAGTTCATGCGAACCCTGTGCAGAATCAGTCCAACCCTGGTACATGAAAGTCATTACGGCAAATTTAAGCATGTCTTAATCCTCGTTCCAACTTATAGGTTATGTATGTTAAAATATGGCAGATATCTACAAACAATAGTGCTAAGTAAGATAAATACAAATGCGCATAAACCACAATACCGAATTTGACAAGAAATTACCAAGAGCGTGTTTTTGACAGCAAACTCTCGGAGTAAGCCAACACACTTGGTGCTGTTCGGGCATGCCCGAACAGGTATTCAGTTAAAAGATTCATTCGCGTAATCTGCGCGGATAAAACAAAGCTTGGAACACAGTCATCCCATAAGCGGTAAAAAACGGCATAATTGGTTCAATTTCACGCTTAACAAAACCGTTTTTCCCAAAAGGCCATTTTCGATTTTTAATTTCACCGCCAAGGCCGCCAAGCTTCTTTTTATCCCCTTTTCTTGGCGTCCTTGGCG
>JAAZKR010000071.1 GCA_012799725.1 Oligosphaeraceae bacterium
TTGTCGTATATTCAGGTTTAAATATTTCCTCTTTCTCATTTACTGTTGCGGAGAACTCCATGCCCTTGGCAAAAAGCTGCTCGTCCAACGCAGTCACCTCTTTTGGCAGCCCATTTTGCCCCAGCAGATAGGTGCGTCCCCATACTTCCACGCTGTTTCCATTGGCTTCAATTGGAGTAAATGGCGGCAGTATGAAATTAGGATGCAGGGCTTCTATGCCGCGGCGGTTGGACATCCAGTCCTCTTTCGAGGTATCAATCTCAGGAGGCAATGGGCGGTCGACCAAGTTTGCATCAACGATTTTAGCCTCGGCTTTTGCCGCTTCCTGTTCATCCAGACGCCTGATTTTCAGATCATCGATCCACATTGCAAGGTTCGTGCGGTTGTATAGCATCAGGCCACAATTGTACATGTCATCCTTGGTTTTAAAAACAAAGCGGAGTTCATGCCAGTTCCCTTGACCCGGAATATCTTTTCCGCCAGAGAAATATAAATCCGCTTTTTTTGAGCCTTTTGCATAGTTGCAGACTGCCATATCCATCTGCTTGGCAATTTCGGGCGAACAGACCTCCTTGCGCACCATCATTGTCACTTCATAGCTCACCTCGGGTTCAAGGGCGAGGATGAATTTCCTGTACGAATATTTGCCGTCCCCCTGAAATTTGTAGCATTGCTTTCCACTGTGCGGATTCTCATCCACATTTTCTGGAGCCTGCTCCTCAAAACTGGTTTCAAATGGCTGCCCCGCACCAACTGCAAAATAGGTTGCATTGGCTGGAATTGGACATAACGGCTTTGGCAATTCGGCAATACACATAAGGGGAATCAGAAAAAAAGGAAGAAATTTCATTGTTGTTCCGTTGTAAATTTTGTTTTTTTGAACATTCTGTAAAGAACTGCAACCGCCCATTGCAGTTATGGACGCGTACCCTTAAGTGTCCAGTACGTTTTGGCTGTATTGACTCCATTGGCGTGTGTCAAGCCACTTTGCCATGGATTTTCTTTGTTTGCTACCTTTAGACTCGTTGCACGTCCATCGCACCATAGGATATTGATGGCGGAGCCGTGCCTGGCGCTGGCAAAATACGGGGGCGAAGCGGTGACGTTGTAATACGGAATCGTATAGTTTGCTCCGCTTGCCGGGGTGGTGTTTTTATTTACAACATCCGTAAAGTAAATGGTCTCGGTTGGATATTTGATTTCGTTTATCTTAGCTGAAACCTGCTCATATCCGGCAGGGCGTGAGGCTTGAGATTGGTAAGTCACGCCTTTTGTAGCAGTATTGTACATGTTTATTCCGTACCAGGGCGGTGTGGAGGAAGCCGGGTTACATTTTTTGGCCAAATTTTCACATGCTGGACAGTTGAAGACAAATTTATTTCCGCAATACTCCTCTATGAACCAGGTATAGTAAATCGCATTGCCGTTGCCTCTGTATGGGATTGTGTAATCATCGAAAGTATCAGAATAGTTGAATGCGGAAAGTCCTATCTGCTTCAAGTTGTTTATGCAGGAAATGGTACGCGCCTTTTCACGGGCCTTCGCCAAGGCCGGCAGCAACATCGAAGCCAGGATCGCAATAATCGCGATCACGACCAGCAGTTCAATTAAGGTAAAGTTCCGCTTCATAAAATATCCCCTTTCTGATTCAGCCACACGCTGGCCATTTCACACACGCCAAAACCTGTTCATGCCTGTTATATGCTAAGTATAAACCGAAA
>JAAZKR010000072.1 GCA_012799725.1 Oligosphaeraceae bacterium
CCGGGAACTGGCCGGCTCTCTTGTCGAGGAAATATACAAGGATGACAGCCTCAGTGACGAGGAGAAACAAGCCAAAATCACACAGGCCCAAGATGATATCACTACTTATGTGTATCCTTTTTTCCGGGATGCCAAACGCTCCTTTGCACTGCTGAGCTTCAAACCCGAAGCCATGCTCGACGAAGTCGTTGACAGCGAGCTGGACCTGCAAGCCGGATATGATAAGCGCATTGATGAATACCAGAAAAAACAGCTCAGAATGGCTAAGATTACAATGAAAATCGAAGGCCTGGATGAGGCCGGCAAAGAGGCTAAAAAAGCAAAAATCGAGGAAGTCATGCAAAAATTGCTGCAAGGTCAGGAATTTAATGCACTGGCCGCTGAATTCAGCGAGGACAAACAGATAGAAGATAGCGAAATGCAGGACTTCAGCAAACTTGCGCCGGAAGTGGCCAAGGCTGTCAAAGACATGCAGCCCGGTCAAATCAGTGACATCGTCGAAACCGCCGAGTCCTTTATGCTGCTTAAGGTGCTTGAGCGCAGCGATGGACGTAGCCTGGATGAGGTTAAGGATGAACTGCTCGCTATCCTGCGCCAGGAACGCAGCACCCAAATGACCTTTGAAGCTGCATTGGATGTCGCCGCAAAACTTAACGACCGCTGGTGGGAGGAGAATGAAAAAGAAACTGATTTTGACGGCGCCAAGGTGCTGGCTGAATTAGCCAAAGAGACTAAGCACGCCGATTTTGACCTGATCGAGAAAGTGACACAAAACACGCAAATCAATGCTGCCATCGGCTTTGAGCCCGAATTGAGCAAGGCGGTCTTTGGTTGCACGCCCAAAGAACCGCTCACCGGTGCCGTCAAAGGCGAAAAAGCAAGCTTTGTCGCTTATCTGCTGGATGTAGAAACGCCATCCCTTACAGACCCATACACAGATAAAGCCGCCTTGAATACCTTGAAACAAATCTATAGACGCAAACTGGCTACGGAAAAAACCTTTGCCCAAGCCGAGGCGGAAGCGCAACGCATTAACAGCGCATTGGCTGAAGGCCAGGAATTTGCCCAAGCCGCTGGTGAAAGCAAATTTCAGGAACTGGAGCCGTTCACTCGTATGAATCCGGGCGACCTGAGCCAGAAGGCACGCGTCAGCAACGTGGGCAGCGCCCTGTTGGCTATTTCCAAGGCAGAACCCGGTCAGGTGTTAGCACCACAGAAAACCTACTCAGGCTATGTCTTGCTTTACCTGGCGGATAAAAGCATGCCTGATGACGAAGACAGCAAAAACATGTTGGAAAATGTGCGTAACTACATTTTGCGCCGCGAACAGCAAACCGCCATGAATAATTTTTATCAGCAATTGGAACGCGAATCCAATACTATACTGCCGGACGGCTTGCAGCCCAAGCAACGGTAAAAACCGATAATAACTGAATTGTTACTGCTATGGACCTGCCAACGCAAACGCATAACGGCAGGTTCATTTTTTAGGGACAACTTCAAAGGCTTTCTGCTCTTGTTCGCACATACCATGCAACCCCGAAAATTTTCCCTCAGCCAAGATTTCGATCTTCCTTTCAACTTGAGAACCGCGCAGGTTAATTATGATGCCAGACTACTATCTTAAAGACTTTGTTGATCGCAATGCACTTGAGGCCTTGCAATTACAACGCATGCAGGAAACCTTGCAGCGGCTTTATGAAAATGTCGCATTCTATCGCCAGGCTTTTGATCAGGCCGGATTAAAGCCTTCAGACTTGCGTTGTCTTGCTGATCTGAGCAAATTTCCCTTTACGCGCAAGGCTGACCTGCGTGATCATTATCCTTATGGCATGCTTGCAGTCCCCATGCATGATATTGTGCGCGTCCATGCTTCCAGTGGCACTACCGGCAAGCCTACTGTCGTGTGCTATACTAAAAGAGACCTGGAAATCTGGGCAGAGAGCGTCAGCCGGGTTTTCAGCATGGGCGGAGTCAGCTCCAAAGATATCGTAATGATTTCCTATGGCTACGGACTTTTCACCGGCGGTTTGGGCGCGCATTATGGCGCTGAAGCGCTAGGCTGCTCGGTTATACCCATGGGCGGCGGCAGTACTGAAAAGCAGCTGATGCTTATCAAAGACTTCGGTGTCAATGTGCTTTGCTGCACCCCGTCTTTCTTCATACATATTATGGAAGAGGCCGAAAAGAAAGGATTTGATATCAGACAAACCAATCTGCGCGTGGGCTTCTTTGGAGCAGAACCATGGACCGAAGAAATGCGACAGCGCATACAAACACAATCCGGAATAACTGCCAGAGATATCTTCGGACTCTCCGAGATTATCGGCCCAGGCGTGTCAGCAGACTGTCCTTGCTGTGCCGGATTACATATCTTTGAAGACCATTACTATCCGGAAATCATTGATCCGGACAGCGGCGAGGTGAAAGAACCTGGTCAAGAGGGCGAACTGGTATTTACCACCATCAGCAAGGTGGGTATGCCATTGTTGCGCTACCGAACCGGTGATATCTCCAGCCTGTGCTATGATAAATGCGAGTGTGGACGTACCCTGGTGCGCATGGAGAAAGTGCGCCGACGTAGCGATGACATGCTGATTATACGTGGTGTTAACCTGTATCCGTCGCAGATTGAAAGCGTACTGCTCAGCGTGAAAGGCACAGAGCCGCATTATCAGCTGCTGGTACGACGTGATCGAGCTATGGACGAACTCGAGGTCCAAGTCGAGGTCACAGCCGCTGTGTTCTCCGATGAAGTCAAAGCTCTGGAGTCTTTGCGTAACGAAATTCAAAATAAAATCAAGCAGATAATCGGTTTGAGTGCTAAAGTAACCTTGGTCGAACCCGGGCAGATCGAACGCTCTACAGGCAAAGCTAAACGCGTACTTGATCTGCGTAAATAAACTGACGGGAAATTTTTAATCTGTATGCAAAGGAGCCTGAAAAAATGAAAGTGCGTCAACTGTCCATTTTTCTTGAGAATAGGGTTGGCCGACTGGCCGGAGTAGCACAACTGCTGGGCGAGGCCGGTATTAGCATACGAGCTTTGTCGGTAGCTGATACCAACGACTTCGGTATTTTGCGCCTGCTGGTGGATGATATAGTCAAGGCTGAGGAGCATCTGCGCCGCAACAACGTGGTTTGTCGCATCAATAATGTCACCGTCGTTGCGGTTGATAATCGACCCGGCGGGCTAGCCAAGGTGCTCACTGTATTGAATCAAGCTGCCGTGAATATCGAATACATGTACGCTGTCGCCGAATCGTCGAATCAAAGACCCCTGCTGGTTTTTAGATTCACTGAAGGCGAGGCCGCAGTTGCTGCCTTGAAAAAAGCCGATATAAAAATCATTAACGAAGAGCAGCTTTTTGCTTGAGATGATTTTTCGAGTATGACGGTATGCGCATTGAAGCATAGGGCAATAAACTATTCGACAGGATGCCGCCAGCCATGCTGTTCACGTGATAATTAGAGGATGTCCAAAAAGGCATAGGCAGATGGAAAAGCATTTCGAGCTGGGCTTGTCGATAACGCAACCGCTCGGCTTACCGGCATCTCCAGCTGGTCATAAGGTCGTCAATTGATTTGCTGCTGCCGCAATCAGCAGCATCGCTCAATGCCGTACACTTCCAGCCATCACCGCCTTTTCCTCCCTGCCTTTGTAAAATTTTCTTTTTCCCCGGGAATCCCTGTAAAATCACGGCAATTCCTAATCCTGAAACCCGTGTCCTTCTGCGTAATCTGCGGATAGAATACGCCCGGAACCCTTTTTGGACGGGGTCTAATTAACCTGTGCCTCCATTTTGATCGCACTGCCGTTAATTGAGGCAAACTGTTGAAAACCGTTTACCGAAAATTAATTTCATGACACTTATAGGTATACTTTGTGGTTTGGCTGCCAGTTTATTTATGGCAGTGGCTTTTATTTCCTCGAGCAGAGCTCTGCGACTCTGTAAAAGCTTAAGCTCTCTGGGGCTTTTGGCACGCGGCCATATCCTGATGGGGTGTTTGTCGCTTTTTGGCCTGCTTCTTTTCTGGCAGAAAAGCATTATTAGCGATTATCGCAATTGGCTGCTAGTTACGGTCTATGGTGTTTTGTTCTATCTCTGTGGGCAGGCCTGCTTGTTTATGGCTCAGCGCAAAGTCGATTCCTCACGGGTGGTGCCGCTGCTGGGTCTCAAACTGGTAATCTTGGCGCTGGCCAACGCTTTCTTGTTTCGTACAGAAAGCTACGGCTTTATGCAGATAATTGCCATCGCTTGTACCATCCTGTCTGCTTTTATACTTAATAATGCCGGACGTAGAATCCCCCTGACCAGCTTCCTTTGGGTTGTCGCCGCCTGCTGCGGTTATTCTTTCTCAGATATCTGTATCAAAAAGCAGATGGACCTCATGGGACAGGCTGCCACGAACAAAAGCCTGCTTGGACTCTCCATGTTCAGCAGCAGCATTTCTTATACTATGTGTGGAATGGTGGGACTGATCATGCTGCCATTCCTGAAACGACAGAAAGCCAAGGTATGGAAGCTGGCCGCCCCCTTTGCTGTAGCCTGGATGGCAGGCATAGTTTTCCTTTTCGCCTGTTTCCAACAAATAGGTACGGTTAACGGCAATATAGTGCAGAGCACCCGGGGAGTCTGGGCTGTGCTGCTAGGAGTTGTTTTGTCCAAAGCAGGGCAAACCTATTTGGAGGAAAAAGTGCCTTGGAACATAGTTATGCGACGCTTTCTGGCAGCGGCAATGCTGGTAGTCGGCATCTTGCTCTATAACTGGAAATGAGGAAACAGCTCAAAGGAAAACCGGAAATATAAACTTGATTTTTACACGAGTCCTTACTTCAAGTCCTTGTCAGAAAGCATAATAGAGGCCTCACGAAAGCTGAAGTATTCCAAGTCTTCAAGACGACTGCTGATAATGACATGATCCAAAATACTTATGCCAACTATTTTTCCCGCTTTTCGTAACATCTGAGTGCTATGTTTGTCTTCCGGCGAGGGCCTGACATCACCGCTGGGATGATTATGACAAAGTATCAGGCTCTGGCAAGCTTCTTTAATGGCAGCGCGAAATACCTCACGGGCGTGCACTAAACTGCGATCAAGCAAACCTACGGTGATGAGCTCGCTGCGAATCAAACGCATACGACTGTCCAAAAGTAAAACATGAAACTCTTCTTGCTCACGCTGGTTGAGTATCCGACGAATATAGCTGGCTACACGAGCCGGATTGTTCATCAAAGGTAAATCCCGACACTCTTGTTGACTGATGCGTGCACTTAAAGCAAAAGCAGCACAAAGTTCCGTGGCTTTTACTTTGCCGATGCCGGGAGTCTTGCTTAACTCATGAATGCTGGACTCAGCTAGACGCGACAAGCTGCCGTCATAGCATTGCAATAAATCCGTAGCTAAACTTAAAGCAGACTTGCCGCGCGTACCATTGCGCAGCAAAATAGCCAAAAGTTCACGATCGCTTAAAGCAGCCGCGCCAAGACGCTGCATGCGCTCGCGGGGACGCTCCGGATTGGGTAGGTCGGCAATTAAGTTGGAATTCGTTTTCATATATCGCTCCAAGACAAAAATGTAAAAAAGAAGACATAAATCATAAAGATTCCTAACCTACTTGTTATTAATAGGTTAAAAGAAAATAGCGATCATCCTATCTGACCCCGATAACGTAAAATAGTGCCAGAAAACACAAAAAAGTGCCTTTCATCATATGCCCAGTTGCTCAATGTGTGCCGTCCCATAGCCGGCCATGCCTGCCCGGCACC
>JAAZKR010000073.1 GCA_012799725.1 Oligosphaeraceae bacterium
ACAGATTGGCGACCTTGGTGGTGAAAGAAAAAAGATAACCGCAAAGGACGCAAAGGACGCAAAGGACACGAAAACCGCAAAGGACGCAAAGGACGCAAAGGACGCAAAGGACACGAAAACCGCAAAGAACTTGGCGCTGACTGATCGTCCGCAATCCAGTTGAAAGACTCAATCTGCAGATTACACAGATGTACGCGGATTTTCAGGACAAGGCATCGGGTGGCGGCTCTATTTAAGAGATTGTGCTGTAAGACCTTGACTCTATCATGTGTTCTCCATTACCTGACCATTTGCTTTCCGGATTTTTTGCGGCGATATGCCGAATGACACGCGGGTAGGCATGTTCATCCTTCGGTTGTGAAATATTTTATATAACCTTCCGGAATACCGGTTTGGGCGACAATGCTGGCACATGCAAAAGCATCTTCCAGAGCATCGTGGTGTTGAAAGACAATGCCAAAATGGTCGGCCATGGCGGCCAGTGAGTGTGAACGCATGCTCGGGTAAAGTTTTCGACTGATGAAAAGACTGTCCGCATAATAGAATGCGACAGGCGGCAATTCATAGAGCGCCAAGACACTGCGCAGATGCCTCAGATCGAAGGGCGCATTATGTATGATGACACAGTCGGCGGAGAGAAGCATCCGGCGCAGCTCCGGCCAGATGCAATTGAATTCATCGCAGTCGCATACGTCCCAATAGGTCAGGCCATGGATTTCTGTGAAGTCGGGACGCATCCAACGATATCCCTTGTGGGGGCAGATCAGCCATTTTTGGTGTTCAATCACAACTCCATCTTCAAGCACCACGCAACCCGCAGCACAAATGCTGCCGTTTTTTTGGTTCGCCGTCTCAAAGTCAAGTCCTGCCAGTTTCATCTAAATCCCTTTTATTTGCTGTTGACATGGAGGTGTCTGAATCGTCAAGCCCGAAAGCTGCGCCTATGACTGCGTCTTGTGGCTGGCAGTTTTGTCAAATTCCAGGCGTTCCTTCAGCCCAGTACGTTGTTGCTCCGTCATACTAATATATTTCTACTATTAAAAGCAGCATTGAGTTGCATAAGGTTTACATTAAATTATCGACAGGTAATCTATCTATGAGTAGTGCCTTTACAAGGCCCCCTGCTTTTTAGTGATGCTTTCGCGTGGGCAGGGGTGGCGTTCTGTGATGGCGCATGCTTGCGCCATGCCTCCTGTACCCTGTCTGGATGCCTTTTACCTACTTTTGAGCTACGCTCCTGCTGTCGCATCATAATATCCAGGCACCAAGCCTCAGGAACAAGCCATTTACTGATGACCACCAGGCACGACCATCAACCAATGATCATTGACAAAAAGCCTTGGCTTGAAGTATTGGTGCTCATCACAAAACTTAGCACAGTAGCAACTTTTCACATCAGTGATTTTGTAAATTAAAAATCAGAGGGATGTATGTCTATGAAATCAGAGCAGGAGACAGCCATTGAATTGGAAAAACCTTTTGGAGAGGGAATGATTCTTCAGAGGAAGCGTCCCATACCCTTGCGCGGAAGTTGTTCTCCTTTATCCCGCGTACATGTGCAGATTCAGGGGAAAGAGGCCTGGGGGTACTCTTCTGCTGAAGGTGGTTTTTTCTTATGGTTGCCGGAACTTGAGCCAACGGATTCGACTGAACTTATCGTGTTGGTGAACCGGCAGAGACGATGCTACAGGAATGTAGCGGTTGGAGATGTTTATCTTATTTCAGGGCAATCTAATATGGAATTCAACCTCCGGGATTGCGTGCCGGGAATAGAGCTGTTCTCGGCAGATGATTTTTCTCATATCAGGTATTTTCAGATTCAAAGGCGTTCGGCATTTGGTGAACAGCGCGTACTTCCCGGGAACTGGGTGATTGCCAATGATAAAAACGCCGGCTCTTTTTCCGGATTAGGGATGCTTTTTGCGCGCCGCCACTACAGGAATACCACGGTCCCTGTGGGGCTTGTGGATGCATCGCTAGGTGGCATGCCTATAGAAAGCTTTATTAGCAGAAGCGCACTGCTTGGCATACCGGAATATCGTGAGGAAGTATTGCGTTATGATATCATGGCATCTACTGCCGAGGCATGTGAAGAGCCAAATCCTAAGCTGGATGCGGACTTTACAGAAAAAATGTATGCAGGAATAAAGCGGATTTTCCCGGAAATTCCGAAGGACGACGGGGAAACAAAGGGATTTGCTGAACCGGACTATGATGATTCTAACTGGGATACAATGGAAATACCGGACAGCTGGACTCTTGCGGGGCATAATCATGCCGGTTTCTTCTGGTTCAGGCGGGTGATTGAAATGCCGCCCAAAGCAGAAATGCATGAGTGGACCTTGCATCTCGGCATGATTGACAAGGCGGACCGTACATATGTCAATGGTAAACTTGTTGGAAGCACAGGAAGCCCGGAAAAAATGGACTGCTGGAATACCATGCGTGTTTATTCGCTGCCAAAAGGAACTTTGAAATCCGGGGAAAATCAATTGGCAGTTTGGGTGGGTTCTTTAATGTCCGTATGTATGGATGGTGGACTTCTGGGGCCGGCGGATGAGATGTATCTGACAAATGAGTCTGACAGTGTCAGAATTCCCCTCACAGGGAATTGGCGATATAAGGAGAGCTTTGACGCAGGGAGCGTAGGAATGGAATTCTTGCGTACGCTTGGGCCCGGCGCTGCTGCCTCGCTGCATTGTCTCTATGACAATATGATAAACCCACTTGGAAACCAGGCATTCAATGGTGTACTTTTCTATCAGGGTGAGTGCAATGCAATCTGCACAGCAAGCCGTTATGAGACCCTGTTAACAACCATGATTGCCGACTGGCGGCGTTGTCTGGGAGATGACCGCCTGCCGTTTTTCATTTTCCAGCTTCCCCGATTTGGCAATCCGCGTCCATACTCGCAGCATAGCCAGTGGGCATTGCTCCGAAATGCCCAGCAAAATGTGGCGAATAAAGTGGATAATGTTGAATGCATCGTGCTTATCGATACGGGTGATGCACAAGACTTGCACCCGAAAGACAAGATATTTGCCGCAGAACGTTGCGCAGAAATTATGCTGGCATATCAGAAAAATACAGCTGAAAAGGCACGCTCTCCGCAGTGTATATCTGTTGAAAAACATGATGGAAATATAGTACTGAAATTTAATGGAGCAGAATTGTCTGCTCGTAGCGGAGATGAGTTGCATGGCTTCGCAATCCATGCTGAAAACGGAAACATATTTGTACCGAAGGCATACATTAGAGAAAGGCATTTTGTCGTGCTTGAGTTGGAAGCTGATTTATCTGTAGCGTGTGTTTACTATGCTTGGGCAGACAACCCGGTCAGCGCAAATCTCCAAGATATCAATAACCACCCTGTAGGGCCATTTCGTGTGAAACTGTAATGCCGCCAGAAGCACACTCTTGCAAAATGGTCTCATTTGTCGTCATAAGCCCGAAAGCCGCGCTCATGGCTGCCTTCTGTGGCCGGCTCGGTTCTGTGGCCGGCAACCGTGCGGCAGTCAACCTTGCCAAGTGCGATCCAAGTTGTAGCATCAGTTACATTTTCTGGCATTTAGGGCAATAGTAGCTGGAGCGTCCCGCTTGAGTGCAGCGAGTGATCCGGCTATTACAGCGCGGACAGCTCTGTTTGTCTTTACCATATACTTGCAGACGGAGCTGAAACTCGCCTTCGCTGCCGTTGACGCTTTGGTAATCTCGTATGGTGGAGCCGCCCAAAGCTATAGCTTCCTGCAATACCGTCTTAATGGCTGTTACCAGTGACTTGCAGCGCGGCAAGCTTAATGTGCCTGCTGCCGTCAAGGGAGATATGCCGCTGGCGAATAAAGCTTCGCAGGCGTAAATATTACCTATGCCCACTACATACTGCTGAGACATAAGAAGGTTTTTTATCGGCGTTTTGCGACCTCGACATAGGGCGTGCAGATCTGTTCCGGTAAACTCCTCGGAGAGGGGCTCGATGCCTAGATTCATCAGGGCAGGGTGTTGTTCAAAAGGCAGTTCAGGCGCACAGGTATAAATGGCGCCAAAGCGTCTGGCATCACAATAGCGCCAACGCCTGCCATCGTCCAGCAGCCAGCTACTACGTTCGTGCGGCAGCAGGTGTCCGTTGTCGGGTTCGACAATAAAGCGTCCGGTCATGCCCAGATGTAGAATCAGGCCGCCGCCCCGTTCAAACTCGACTAATATGTATTTGGCGCGGCGGCGTATGGCTATGATGCGTTGCTGTTTGCAGAAAGCATCAAGTTCTGTGCTTTCGACATAATGGCGCAACTTGCCGTGTTGCATGGCTGAAACGATAATTACACCGTGCAAATGCTGACGCAAGCTTTGACAAACGGTATGTACTTCAGGCAGTTCTGGCATAGGAGTTATAATTAGACCCCATCTAAAAAGGTTCCGCGCATTTTATCCGCAGATTATGCAGGTGGGCGCGGATTTTCAGGATATTGCGACTTAGAGTTCTTCTTGGTTGCGGAATCCGTTTATTGCTCCTAGACAGCTCATTGACGGCAATTTGCACCATGGTTCCGGCACTTGGACTTTGATCCGCCAGCCTTCACCCATTTTTTGCCGCATCCAAGAACAGAAATCTAATATGGCTACCAAATCCCAGTGCAAAGCCGGTTCTTTGCGACTACAGTGTACCGGGTCTTGGCATAGTCCCGGGAATATACCGGTTTCGATGAGCAAATAACCCTCTTCGGCTAAGTCTGCCAATTGTCTGATGATGCGTCGGGCAAATTTCTGCGTGATTTTGCTTTCCCAGCATAGCCCTTCTGACAGATTGCGCGCTGCTTGTCTGGGCAGTAACAGTTGTGAAAAATCCAGGCTGATGGCGGGTTTGGAGCCGCATTGTGACAAGTCCTGCATCTTGAGTCCCTTGCCAGGCTCCATTTTCGGGCGGCAGAATTGCAGTTCGGCGGGGAGCTTGGTTCCCAGCGTGGGGCAGCTCCAAGCTATATAGGAGGTAAAGCGATATTCCCTGGCTAACGGCAGCAAGGCGGTTTCGCCTTGGTTCAGGCTTACTTTCCTTTGTAGTTGCAAGGCTTCTTCGGTGATTTTGATGACGATTTTACCATTGGCTTGTCCCTCACTGAATTGCAGCCCTTTCTGCCAGCGCCACAGATCATTGCCGCTGCCTATTTCCAAGGCTTGACCTTGCTGATTATAAAACACCATAGCCAGGGGCAAACTATCTAAGCATAGTTCTGTGCCGGGCAGCAATTCATGCTCGCAGTAGCCCGGTGTGCCAATATCGAAAAGCAGCATTTTATGCCAGTGCCCCGGTAATTGTGCCGATCCGATTTCCAGGCTTCGTCTCAATTCGCTTTGTTTAGGCCAATTCAGATCATGTGTAACACGAATATAATTGGCGGTGTAGCGCAGGCTTTGTTTAAATGAAAGTCCGCCGTATGGTGTATGGCTTTCATTCAGGCAGACTGCAGCGCCGGACTTACGAAAGCAGCGGCTCTTGTCAACCGTCATGGTACTGCTGTCCATGTCGTCATAGCGGCAATGAAAGTTGCTCAGCAGTATATTGCCATGCGCGCTGAGATGCAGCAGACCGCCAGCATAACTGTGCTCATGCTCGGCAGACCAATCGGCCTCCGGATGGGCAATATCATAGGAGTTTTGACTCATGATCTAGCTTGCATAATGCGCGGCCCTCATCGAACCTCGCTGTGCATTTTTAAGGTTTGATGACCGGTAGGGTGCGCAGCCGTTTATATGGCATGAAAGGCATTACGAAGGCTGCATGGAAGCAAAAGCGGTTGTGAAAATCCTCAATGCGGTCGTTCTCACTAGTGTCAAGCAGCTTGACTTTTGCCAAGTTGAAGACGATGTTGCCTATATCATCGGTGCAGTGTACGTTCCAGGAATTTAAGACGTCTAGAGCCATGCAGCTGTAGTCACGCAACAGTATTTCTTTGAGGCCGTTAAGCAGTTGTAACGCAGTGATATGACGATTTCGCGAGTTCTTTTTGCGACGTGAAAGCACCTCTTGGCAGATTATGGAGACCGATTGGGTGATAAACCTATATGCTTCTTTGGGGTAGCGCGAATCCTGCGCCATGATCTTTTCTATGCCGATGTCCATGACGAATACCTTGTTGTTTTATTCACCTAGTTTTGCTCTGATTTTGGCGGCAGTCTCTTGCATGTGTGCCTGATCCTTATATTGCTGCTTGGCGGGATTAAAGATGGGGCGATCATCCCGAAAGCGCGGTATGACGTGCAGGTGTACATGCGGCACCTCCTGTCCGGCGCAAGTACCGTTGTTAAGCAGCAAGTTGAATGCATCGGCTTCCAAGCTGCGCACAACAGCTGCACCTAGCTTACTGGCTACTGACATAATTCGGCCCTGGTACTCCGTCGGCAACGTCGTAATGCTATGATGATGCTGCTTGGGGATGACAAGGCAATGGCCGGGATTGAAAGGAGCTATGTCCAAAAAAGCCAGAACCAAGTCATCTTCGTAAAGCCGTGTACTGGGCAGCTCGGAACGAATGATCCTACAGAAAACACAGTCGTTGATCAGTGACATAAAAACTCCTTTTTTGGCAGAAAATAGTCAGCAAAGACATATGCCCCTTTGCTTCTTTCAAGGAAACAGGGCTACAAGCACCAGGCCAACGACGATCAGAAGAGTGCCGATGAATTTGGGCTTGGTGAAGGGCTCCTTCAAAATGAGGACGCCGGCCATCACTCCTATGGGTAGGCTAAGCTGCCTGAAAGCCTGAATGTAGCTGACATTGCTGACGTAATTCATAGAGAGCAAAATCAACACATAGGCACCGGAGCTGCAAATGCCGGTGATCATCGGATTAAGGGAGTGTGTGCATAACAGACGCTTCAATTCAAGGCGCTCATTGCGATTAAAAAGCAGCAAAACAAGCGCACCGATGGAAATGCCGGCCTCTATGAAAAAAAGATAGCTCATGCTCAGCATTATGCTTTTCTTGCCGTAAATTGCTGTTATGCGCTGCATGGCTATGCTGTCCAAGACCGTATAGCCAGTAACCCCGATAGCAGCAAGCAGAATCAGGAATATAAGCGGATTGAGATATGCGCTTAATTTGAAATCGGAAAATTTATGCAACGGCAGGCAGAGACAGCCCGTGAAGACAATAAGCATGCCTAATAGCGCAAGTGGGCCGAGTTGACGTTCACCCAAAGCAAAAATCGAGGTCACTGCAGCGGTCAGTAACAAAGGCAAAGCCCGCACCAGCGGATACACCATAGAGATGTCGCCTATGCGATAGGAGTAGGCCAGTCCGCCTACATAAAGTATCTCGAAGCCGACACTAAAGGCAAGCAGCAGCCAAAACTCGGGTGGCATCAGATGACATTTGAATTCCGAAAACAAAAACGGAAGCAGCCAAACCAGCGCAGCAGTGCCACAGGAAAGACAGTAGAAAGCAAGGCTGGGAACGCTCTTCTTTGAAATGAAATTCCAGCCGGCGTGCAAAAACACTGAGGCCAGAACAAGAAAAAATGCAGTTGATGACAAGCGGTCATCTCCAGCGTGTTAGGTCATCGAGGTTGATTTTAGGCACATGCAGGCGATTCTCATCATCGAGATAGTAGTATACCGGCTGATCTATGGAGATATCCTCAGAAATCGGGCTTTCTGCCGGGTATCCCACTGCAAGCAGGTACAGCACTTGCTTGTTTTGAGGAAGCTCGAGGATGATCTTGAGCTTGTCACGTTTAACACTGCCCAGCCAGCAGCAGCCTATGCCTTTGCTCCAAGCCATGATCTGCATGCTTTGAATGGCCGCACCTGCATCAGCATGTATAGTGGGATTGGCGTTAGTATCGACAATTACGGCAATAAAGCATTGTGGTGCAGTTACACCCCATTCCGGAGTGCGGCGCGGCTTAACCAAATTGGCCCAGGCGGTGTGCTGAAAAACTTCTTTGACCAGCTCAAGGTCCTGTATGACGATGAACCTGAGCTGTTGCAGATTTGAAGCGCAAGAGCTGGTTCGGGCACAGTCAAGCATGTTGCGAATCTCTGTTTCGGGCACAGGTTTTTGCTCAAACAAGCGTATGGTACGGCGTTGCATGATGATGTCTTTGATTTCCATGACGGTAGAGTCTCCCAGTTAAAGGTGATCGTATACTGCTGCGCATTGACCCGGTTAAGGACGACGGGAAAAAACGGTGCGGCAAAGTCATTTGGCCTGCTATGGTGCGCCCAGAAAAAAATGTCGAACAACTAAGACGACGGCAAAAGCCGGTTTTTAGGCACGAGACCTTAAAAGCCAAACAGTTTTTTGGGGCGTTCATAACAGAGCAGAGCAGCATTTTTCTGGGCGGTTTTCAGGGGCATTTGCCCTCGACTGACCATTTCTCCCATGACTTCAGCCAAGGTACGCCTGAACATCTCGTGCCTGGAGCCATAGGAGAGAATTTTTCGCGAGTCTGAGACCATGCCGGCCAGATTGCTCAAAAGGTCCACACTGCCCACGTATTCAAGTTGTCTTTTCATACCTATGAACGAATCATTAAGCCACCAAGCCAAACCCAAGTTGACCTTGTATCCAAAAGCTCTGGTGAGCTGTGCCAGAGTAGCATTGTGAATCGGATTCATATTGTAAAGCACAATTTTGAGACGGTCGTCAAAGCGGTTCAAAAGCGGGAGCAGGGGGCTGATGTAATCGGTCAGATGGTCAGAGATATCACCACCGGAGTCCGGACCTAGTTTGTCAAACAGTGATTGACGCACATCGCGTACCGCGCCTATATGCAGTTGGAAAACCCAGTCTTTTTCGACATCCAGTTCGGCGGTGTAGTTCAGGAAATATGACTTATAGGCGATTGTTTCTGCCTCGGTCAAACTCTTTTTCCTGCGCGCCTTGCGAAAGATTGCTGCGGCATCTTCTTTTTTGACATCGTAGGCATAGGGTACATTGACGCCGTGGTCGCTGGCTTTGCAGCCATTTTCGGCAAAGAAGTCATGTGCCAGGCGCAGCGCTTCAAGCAGCTCATCGAATTTATCCAGCTTCATATTCCAGCGCTCGCCCAGATGATCCATGTAGTCATTCCAGTCCAGCCGGTCTATGTTCATGGCTTTATCCGGCCTGTAAGTTGGTTTAACTACGCCTGAGAGCGGCGTGCTTTGCAGCGCCCGGTGATATTCCAGAGTATCTGCCGGATCATCGGTGGAGCACATGCATTCGACATTCATTGCCTTGATGAGATTCTGCTGCGACATCTCGTCGCGTCCCAATATTTCTTTGCTGCGGTCCCAGATTTCCGCACCGTTTTGAGCGTTGATCTCCAAGTCGATTTTAAGCCTTCTTTTCAGATCCAGGTGTATCCATTCGTAGGTAGGATTACCTGCTATCAGCTCAAAGGCATTGGCCAGGGCCAGCCACTTGTCGCGATTGCTGCTGCTGCCGCTGGTGATCAGCTCTTCGGGTACATTGCATTTGCGCAAGCATTCCCAAACATAATGGTCGGTGGCCGCTTCGGCCTCCCAAATATCCTGAAATTTACGGTTCTCACTAAGTGCCTTGACGTCGCAATGATTGTGGGCGTCAATGATGGGCAGACCCTTGATCGCATCGTAGATTTCCCGGGCGGGCTGCGAGGTCAAGAGATAGAAATCATCAAGGAATGCCATGCGAAATTATCTCCGAATTCTTTGTGTTTAAGGTTTTGCCACCGCCCCTGACGTCTTCTTAAATACGTAACTATGTGCGCGCAGGGGCTCGGGTGCCGTGGTTTTTGTGGACTTTTGCGTCCCTTCGCCCTTTGGCTCAGGGCAATTCATTGCGCACTGCGCAGATTTTTTTGCTTGCGGCGCTTTCCATGCATGCTATCACGGTAGCTAGTGCCTTGTAGCCTTTCATGCCATCGAAAGGCGGTGGCATCTCGTCCAAAATGCAATCGACAAAGAGGTCAGGAATACCACTCTTTACCTGGGTGACATTCGTTGCCATCGCGCCGACTTTATAACGTGCCTGTTCACCATTATTGAGCAGCACCTCGACTTGGTACTCAGGGTCAGCGCCCAAGGTCATTTGCCCTTTGGTACCATAGATGACGGTGACGTTGTCTTCTCTGGCACCATAGGTCCAGCTTGCAGTCAATTGCCCGGTGACTCCATTAGCCATGCGCAGGATACAAACAGCGTTGTCATCCACGCTGATGAGTTCACCTTTTTCATTGCGTTTAGCCTTGGTATCGATGAATGCGCCGGCCTCTACAAAGTCAGAGCCCAATAGCCAGGGCAGCAGATAAGCTTTATGTACGCCCAGGTCGCCCATGCTGCCGACAAATGCCTTGTCTTTCTTAAAGAACCAGGTGTGTGGCCCATTGTCCTGCGACCAAGTTTCCGGACCACCATGCCCGAACGAGCTTCTGAAGCTTAATATTTCGCCAATGCAGCCTTCTTTGAGCAGCTGTTTAGCTTTCAGGTGTGGTGCCATCAGGCACTGGTTGTGGCCTATCATCAGTATTTTGCCGGCCTTTTCTCCTGCCCTTATCATGGCGGCGGCGTCTTCCAGGCTGGTAGCCATGGGCTTTTCACAGAGCACATGTTTGCCGGCCTCGAAGGCGGCGATACACAGGCGGGCATGTTCGCTGTTAGGCGTGGCCACTATTACAGCGTCAATATCGGGGTTGTTGATTAGTTCTTTTTCGGAGGCGGCGACTTTCATGCCGTATGTTTTGGCTAGCTTTTCGGCTCTTTCACGAATCGGATCATAAACCATAATTAATTTGGCATCCGGATTCTGTGCCAGCTCTAAAGCGTGGCGATGGATAATGATGCTGCCGGCTGCAAGAAAACCAATGCGAAGCTGTTCCATTGCGTAAAACTCCAATTCAAGGCCCATAAAACATGCGAATCTCAAGGGATCGCACCATCTACAATATAACTTTTCCTAATATAACATTTTTTAGCGGCGCTTCAAACCCGGTCGCTGCTTTTATCATTGGTTTCGCGATCAAACTGGTATATGCGCAGTATCAACTCGGGTTCTGCACGTGGTTGCATCGGCGTTACAATCTTGTATTCTACGCCATGAGAACTGAACCGGTCTCTCTCCTGTGCAATAGCCTCTTGAAAGGATGAGAAGAAGCTTTCGCCGGCCTCTCCGATAAAGAAGTCCTTAGCGCTGCTGTTGGCCAACAGCAATTCCCGGTTGCCTACCATAATAACGGTGGGCAATTCAAAGGCCTCGATCAACTGGGTGGCGCTTTTATGCATCATGCGGTAGACTTGTCGGTGATGATCCTTCTCATTCTGCCAGTTGTCCAGCAGCAGATTACCGGTCTGTGCCAGCTTGAACAGGGCACAATTCGGGCTCACGGAGAGCCTGCTCAGTTGCAATTCTTCGTCCAAAAGACTGGAAAGCCCGCGATTCATCCGTTCTATAGGCTTTAGAAAATCGGATTGCAATTGGTAGTAGAGCTTGTGCACCAGTGCAAAGCCGGTCAAGGACAGTGCTACCATGCTCCATACCGAGCAAAAGATATGGTGTCGGCAAAGTTCATTCAAGCTCCCCAATTGCCTGAATTGCTCGTTTGCTCCAGCCGGGCTTTCCGGCATCGAGTCAGTTATAAGCAATTGCTGTGCCAAACATTGCTTTAACTGTAAATTGAAATAGATACTGCTGACGCCCATTGCCAGGATGAGACAGAAGCAGAGCAGCAGAAAAAATCGGAAGTTTGATCTTGTGTGCATTGTGAACCCCCATTTGTGACCCTTGATTGGATCCAAAATCTATTATGTCGTGCCATGTACTCATGTACTTCGGCTCGATTCGGCAACCAAAAAAAGCGGCTTATAAGCCGTATAAAAAACTGCCGTTAAACGAATGGCCAACGCCCGGATTGAATATACTTTTTCCGGCGCACTATGCAAGCGCATAAGGTGAAATATGTGCTTCATAGTTTATATTAAAAGGAAACCTTGTTTGAATGCCTTTCCGCTTGAATTCGGAGAGAAGCCAAGGCCACATCATGTCTGAGCCCGGTACCTCACAAAATCAGATCGAATCCATCTTGCTGGAAATATTTTCCGACCTTGATACAGCGCTTGCTAAATATAAGCGCAAGGTACTGTCGGCACAGCAATTACGTGATCTTTTCGCTCAAGAAGACGCCTTGCAGCTGCGTCTCTTTCTGGCTGCTCAGGCCAATACCCCTGGGCGGATTTTTGAGACTTTGTTGCAAAAGGGAGAATTACAGGTGCTGCGCGTGATGGCCGGCAATGAGCAGCTTCCGCTGCCCCTGTTGCAGCGCCTGGCTAAGCACCCCAATGCCGAATTGCGCCGTATCCTGGCTGGCAACCGCTCCATCAATGTCCCCATAGCGCAGATTCTGTGCAATGATCCCGATTTGCGGGTGCGTATCGCACTGGCCACCAATAGCGCCATTTCGCCGCGCATACAGGCATTACTCAGTTCTGACGACGAGTCCCTGGTAAGGGCAAGGCTGTCGCGCTTGTCGCGCCTTGACGAAGAAGTACAGTTCGCACTTTGCGATGACTGGGACTTGCTTATTCATATCAAGACTTTGCTGAGCGCTCGAATTTCGCTCGAGTGCCTGCGCACCTGGGCGGCTTCCGGTGAACTGGTATCCCAACTGGTTATCTGCCGGCGTAAAAAACTGCCCGCTGAAATTTGGGATATTCTGGCTGAAAGCCCGCATGCACAAGTGCAGATGCAGGTTCTCGAACAGGGTAAACTCAGCCAGGAGCAGACTGCGGAGCTGGCTCGTAGGGGCGCAGAACCACTGCGTGGCAAAATCGCCTTGACAGCGGAGCTGCAATTGCCTTTGCAGCGCATATTGTCGCAGGACAGCTCTGAGCAGGTGCGCTTGAACTTGGCTGCTAATCCAGCTTTGGACGACGGCATAGGACGCTTCCTTATGCAGAGCCGACAGCCGGCATTACTGCAAATGCTGGCGCAAAATCCCGGAGTAATACCGTTGACCAGGATGGAGCTGCTGACTTTGGATGATGCGCTCATCCATAAATTGCTGCTGGCGAATCCCAGCCTGGAGGATGATGCGCTTTCTAAATTGCTGGAAATTTGTCAAGACGAAGTGCTGTATCATTTCGCCTATCGTCAAATCCGCCCCAAGTCACTGAGCCCGGTGGCACGTCAGCGCTTGGAAAGCAGCCGCTTGTTGCGCGTGCAAGCTCTAGTCGGGCGGGCGATGTAGCTAGGAACCGAGGGTGTTCATTTTCACTTGACAGATTTTATTTTATCCGCAATGCAGGCCGTATTTTTCGTTTCGCGCAGATGCGATTGCGACATAGCTGACAAAGAACAGGAACCAAAAGATGGCAAGAAAAAAAATAGCCACGAGCGCACTGAGCGTTGCCGAAATTGTTATCCGTGCTGACGCTGGTACCATCAAAGCCGCCCTGGAGGCGCGCCTCAAGACTGACGAGCTGCTCGTCGAACGTGAGCAGGCCTACCGGCGCATTGCCGAATTGGAGGCGCAGATAGAGGAACTCATGGGTGAACCCGGGGTCTTTGTCTATCCGGAGCCGCCGCTGCCGGTAGCCGGCTTTAAGACCGCAGCGAAAAGCGAGAAGGCAGCAACCCCAAGTCCCACTGCCAAGACAGCGGCAAATAAAACCGCAACACCGGCGCAATGAGCATTTTTCAGCCGCGAAAATGTTAAGCAATGGATGCCTTGCGCGAAATTCAGATCATTGACCTGCTCCGATTACGCGAAGAGCAGTGGCAGAAAATAGCAGCTGCCGAAGCGCAGATACGCGCTCTGCTGGATGGCTATGACTACCCCTTTTCTGCCCCGCCAGACCTGCCTTCGGCGCGAAGAGTCAAGAAAAAAAGGTTGCCACGAGCCAAAAAAACCGCTCGACAGCCTGATAGTGGCGTAGAGGACAAACTGCGCGAATTGCTGCCGCCGCATGAGAATGCCTACCGAATTGTCTACCTCTACAATGGCAGCGAAAAAGAAAGTTTTCAGGACGATTATGCATTCGTCAAACAGCTCCTGGATTTTCCAGAAGAGGCATTTCAAATCAAAAGCATAGAAAGCGTGCTCTACCGCAGTGCGCATGATTGGCAGAAGCAGGAATTGCTTTGGTGCCGTGCGCCGGATTGAGAGTGGTTGCAGGCTTAAGGTCTGGCTCGCATCTGAATATACGCAGGCCTTGGTCTAGGATTCACACCGTCAATTGCAGGAATAGCAATGTATTTTGCCAATCGAAGAAACCGTTTTCAGAGTCGGCGCAGCCATATTTTTAACCAGAAGCTACGCGCTTGGCTGCAGCTTTTTCGTCTGCCTAATTTGCTCACTGTGCCTGGTGATGCCTTGGCCGGTGCCTCTGTCGTGTCGGTTTTCCGTGCTGAGAGGCTCAGTGGCTGGGTGTTGCTGGGCGTGGGATTGACGTCCCTGTTTCTCTATGGCATGGGGCTGGTTCAGAATGATTGGGTTGATCTGCATGAGGATCGATTCCACCGTCCGGAGCGCCCTTTGCCCAGTAAAAGGCTGAGCACTTCCAATGCTGCTTTGGCTTTTTTCGTTTGTCTTATTGTCGGGCTCATGCTTGCTTATGCAGTAGGGCGGGAGGTTTTCCTGCACGCTGCTGTTTTGACTGTCCTGATTTGGTTGTATAATCTATACACCAAGAAGCGCTACTATACCGGAGCTCTGAACATGGGGCTTTGTCGAGGTGTGAGCTTACTACTGGGAGCTGCTGCACTGGGCTGGCATGCGGCTATATTACCTGTGTTCGTAGCTCAAACCGCATACGTATACTTTCTTACCATTTTTGCAGAGGGCGAGAACCGTCGGCAGATACCGGACTCAAAAGTTTTTTTGCCCATGTTCTGCTTCTTGGTGGGCTGGCTGCTGAATGTGCCGCTGATGATTTATTACCATAGTCAGATTAGCCTGACCTCCTGGTCCCTCTCATGCGCCTGTTTGATTCTGGCTGTTCTTGCTGCCGGCGCCGCCGCTCTCAGAGTGTATAATCGCTCGGTGCGGCCCGAAGAGATGCGTGGCTACATAGGCGCGCTGGTCAGAGCCCTGCTGCCTTGGCAGGCATCCTGGCTGGTGTTGCACGAAGGTGCTTGGACCGTGGTGCTTATGCTGATCATGCTGCAAATGTGGCCCCTGACCATATTGCTGAATAAAGAATTCTCGCAAAGTTAGAAAAACGGGCCGCCAGTATGTTCAAGGGTATTTTAACTGTACAATGTGCCGGATTAGGGCATGAATTGTTAGCATTATGCCCGGAATTTGAGTCGCTTTGTGGCCTGCGCTTTGCACCATTGCAGCCCTCCTTTCCTGCCGTAACCTGCACCGCGCAGGCCACGTTCCGCACGGCTTCGCCGCCCGGAGAACACGGCGTGGTCTGTAATGGCCGCTATGATCGCAAAACACGACGAGTAGATTTTTGGCATCAGAGTGCTGGTTTGGTGGCAGGCGAGCGCATCTGGCAGGGCCTGCGCCAAAACTCGGGCACGGTTGCCATTCTTTTTTACCAGCAAAGCCTGGGCGAGAGCTGCGACCTGTTGCTCAGCCCGGCACCCATACACCGTCACCATGGTGGCATGATCCAGGCTTGTCAAAGCCGTCCGGCAGGTCTGGAGGATGAACTGAACGCCGCTATAGGCAAACGCTTTCACTTGAGGCACTATTGGGGACCCGAAGCAGGGCGCAAATCATCGCAGTGGATTTGTCAAGCTCTCAAGCTGCTGATGAGTAAGCACAGACCGACTTTCATTGCCGCCTATTTGCCGCACATGGACTACTGCCAGCAGAAATTCGGTTCGGATTGCCGACAACGCATATATCCGGAGCTTTTGCTTCTGGCATCATGGTTAAAACAGCTGCGTGAGCATTGCACCGAGCTGGGCTACGAGCTGCTGGTATGGGGCGATTATGCCATTACGCCGGCGCATCAGGCGCTTTTTCCCAACCGCATTTTGCGCCAGCACGGCTACTTTGAGGCTCGTTCGGTTTCTGGCGGCGGCAGCTATCCCAACTTGTATGATAGCGCCGCGTTCGCTATGGTGGATCACCAAGTGGCGCATATTTACCTGCAAGACCCGGCTGAACTGGAGACGCTGCAAAAAATTTTTCAAACTCAACCTGGCGTAGCTAAGGCTATGCCGCCGAAACATTTCGGCCTGCCTGACTTTGAAAGCGGAGACTTGGTGCTGGAAGCTGAACCGGGATATTGGTTCGCTTATCACTGGTGGGAGAAGGATTCCGAGGCGCCTGATTACGCCAGGCATATCGACATACACAACAAGATCGGCTTCGATCCTTGTGAACTTTTTTGGAAAATTCCCTTTCTGAGTATCAATACTGATTGCAGTCTTCCCAAAGGCACCCACGGTCGCTGTGATCAACCTGCCGCTTATGCCGCCAGTCCGGCCTTGGGCGAACAAGTCCAAGCCCAAAGCCTGCTTGAGCTCAGTGCCAAGACCAGAGATGTACTGAATCGGATAACGCCATGATCCGGTCGAGCTCACCATGTCATTTTAACATCTTTCGTTTTCAATTTGTAAGCCATCATGATTGTCTTAGGCATAGAAAGCAGCTGTGACGAGACCGCTGCCGCACTGGTGCGTGACGGGCACGAACTGCTGGCCAGTTGCATATCCACCCAAGTGAAATTGCATGCTGCCTATGGCGGTGTGATCCCGGAGTTGGCAGCCCGCGAGCATCTGAAAAACATTACGCCGGTGATCTCCACGGTCTTTGAACAGGCCAAACTCAGCATCGAGGCTGTGGATGCAGTCGCTGTTACTAATGGCCCCGGGCTTATACCGGCACTTCTGGTGGGCAATTCCTACGCAAAAGGACTGGCTATGGCCAATAAACTGCCTCTGCTGGGCGTAAACCATTTCGAAGCTCATATCTATGCTGCTTTCCTGAAACATCCCGAGTTGCTGAAAAAACCGAGCAATTTTCCGTTGCTGGCTTTGGTCGTCTCCGGTGGACATACCGCCCTGGTGCTGATCCAAGCTGATGGACAGGCCGAGCTGCTGGGCAGCACCTTGGACGATGCCGCCGGCGAAGCCTTGGATAAGGCCGCTAAAATCCTGGATTTGGGCTATCCGGGCGGCCCTATTATCGAGCGTCTGGCTAAAGACGGGAACCCACAAGCCTACAATTTTCCGCGTGCCTTGACCGGTGCTTCCGGCAAAGCTACGCCCAAAGAGCATCGTTTCAATTTCAGCTTCAGTGGCGTGAAAACCGCTCTGCTTTACGCAGTTAAAGACCAGCGCCTCGATGCGCGGCAGCTCGCTGATGTACTAGCCAGTTACCAGGCTGCCGTTATGGAGGTGTTGTTGTCTAAAAGCATGGCAGCAGCCGAAGAATATGCCGTGCCCATGCTTTGCCTCTGCGGAGGCGTGGCCTGCAACGGCTATCTGCGCCGGCGCTTTCAAGAAGAATGCGAAAAACGCCATAAACAACTGATTTTGGCCGAGCCGGTCTGCTGCACTGATAATGCCATGATGGTGGCCGGTTTAGCCTGGCACTACTTCAAACATGGATTGCAGGATGATTTAAGCCTGCCGGTATATGCCAGACTGCCGGAAAAACTACCGAAATTTCCTTTTGCACCGGCATTCAAGTCATAAGGAGGGCAAGATGTCTAAAAACGAGTTTGATTTCAATGATCCGCTTTCGAGCAATACCGAACGCTATATCGCTCTGCGCTCGTTGACTATAGGCATGTGTGCCTTTGCGCGGAAATGTCTGGAGACCATCATCAGCTACCAAAACCTGCTCATCGATGAACTCGAGCAACAAGAGGGATTGGCCGGATATTCACAGCAGAGCAAGCAGCTTTCCGAATTCATGCTTAAGGCCGTACAAGGGCTGCGTAAACTTTTTCCCGGCGGCCTTATATCAGGAGAACGGCTTAACTTAGCCGGATTCTGCGAGGGCATAGCAGGACAGTTTGACAGACTGAAATGCGTGGCGCAGGAAGCACAAGAAGAAACGCCTCGAGCCAATTATGTCAATGCGGATGCTTTCCTGCTACAACAATTGTTCACAGAGCTGTGTGGCCAATTACAAGAGAAATACCCCCAAATAAACTGGCAGTTGCAGCCCATAGCTTATAGTTTTCAGCCGCACGAGCTCGGGCCTCTGGGATTGAATCCCGAAAAAGAACGCTACTTAGGCTTGTGTATAACCGCCGATGGAAGGCAGGAAACAACGAAGACCGAATTGCTGCCATTGCTCGATCTTGTCGGGCGTGATGGCCAAGAGCTGCCCTTTACGGTGCCGCAAATGCTGCGCTGGGCCGGTGTGCTGCTGGCGCATGGCGGCAATCTGCTGCTTGATCTGCAATTGTCACAGCCGATGCTCCTGTTTTTGTTGCCGGCCCCGGAGGACGATAAGGCCGATGAACAGGATGTCTTGGCCTATGATCCGGCCAATAACGATAAAACCATACTGCTGGTTGACGACGAAGATATGATCTGGGATGTCATCAGTGCCATGCTGCAAGACCTGGGTTACCGGGTGATACTGGCTGAGAACGGACGCGAAGCCGTCGAAATATATCAAAACAATCCCGGTCTCATAGATTTGGTGTTGTTGGACATGATCATGCCTACCATGAGTGGTACAGAAGCCTTCTTCCTGCTTAAAAAACTGGATCCGGAAGTGAAAGTTTTGCTCTCCAGCGGCTATGTTTCCGAAGACGAGGTGCAGGAGGTGCTCAAGGCGGGGGCAGCCGGTTTTCTGCGCAAACCATATCACATGGCGGACTTGGCTAAAAAAGCCAAGCAGATATTGAGCGACTAGTTTGGACGTCAAGTCATATGTAAGGCGCTACGTAAGGATTTCTCATACACTTTGGACAATAGCCCATAGTTTACCAGAGTCGATAATATTATGCAAAAAAAACCTGAGCAACGCGGAGCCAAGTCTACTCAAGGGCCGCGCTCTTCCGACGGTGGCACTTCGCTGCGTCTGGCCAAGTTTCTTGCTTCGGCCGGCATAGCTTCTCGGCGTGCCTGCGAGGAGCTTATCCGCCAGGGCAGGGTGCAAGTCAATGGCGAAGTGGTCTTGAGCCCGGCCTTGAATATAGACCCGGAAGCAGACGTGGTAAAATATGATGATAAGCTGGTGCAGGCAGAGCAAAAAGTGTACTTGCTTTTGCACAAACCTGTTGGCTTTACTTGTTCAGCCAGCGATCCCTATGCGAAAAGACTGGTCTATGAACTGGTGCCAAAGAAATTTGGCCGGCTTTTTACGGTAGGGCGGCTTGACCGTGAAAGCGAAGGCTTGCTTATACTAACTAATGACGGCGACTTTGCGCAAAGGCTGAGCCATCCATCTCAACAGGTCCCCAGACGATATTTGGTTGCTTGTGAAGGCTATTTTACCAGCGCTACACGGAGGCAAATGCTGAAGGGCGTGCACGATGAGGGAGAGCTGCTGCAAGCCACTAGTGTTAAACAGCGCGGGCACCTCAAAGGGCATGCCGAATTGGAAATAGCATTGACCAGTGGTAAAAAACGCGAAATCAGGCGACTTTGCAAGGCGGTAGATTTGGAGGTGACTAGCTTGCAGCGCATTTCGTTCGGCAGCATCGAGCTGGGCAGCTTGCCGCCGGGACATTGGCGACTGCTCGATACCGCCGAAATCGAGGCTCTGGCGCAAGGTGCCCCCAAAAAACACACAGCGCGCCGACCCGCTGGCTCTTCACGCTTTCAAGCGCATTCTTGAGATGGACTCGCATTCATTAAAAGTTTTAGAATATGACCGAGTTTTGGCATTGATTGCCGCCAGGACTCAAAACGTTCTGGGCCGAAAACTCGTGTTGGCTATGCGCCCGATGCGTCGATATGCGCAAATATGCAGTAAACATTCATTATATGCCGATCTTTTCGGCTTGCAGCAAAGCACGCTGAGCCTGCCTCCATTGTTTAGCGAGGACCTGTCTGAAGCCTTGCAGCGTGTCAGTCCTAAAGATGCGGTTTTGTCTATCGAGGAACTCCTGCTTTGTCGCGGTCAACTGGATGTGGTGCAGCAGCTCTGTCAGCTGTGCCGGAATCCTGAAATGCAGCAGTTTGAGACCCTTTCAGCGCTGTTGTTGCGTTTCGAACCTTGTGATGTATTGAGCCGGCGTCTGCATGCATGCCTGAAAGAAGACGGCGATGTGCCCGACAGCGCCAGCAGTGAGTTGCAGATGCTGCGCCGGGAAATTCGTGCGCTGCAAAAAAAGCTGCAAAACAGTTTGGAGGCATTGCTCAAAGACCCTGCGCTTGAAGATGTCTTGCAGGAGCGTTTTGTAACCGTGCGCAATGGCAGATATGTGTTGCCGGTGCGCCGCGAGGCCAGGAGCATGCTTCCCGGCTTAGTGCATGATCAGTCAAATAGCGGCCAAACCTTGTTCCTGGAACCTGCCAGCAGCTTGAATATGGGCAACGAGCTGGCTGGCTTGAAATTGCAGGAGAGAGACGAAGTAAGGCGCATATTGGCTGAGCTAAGCGCCATGCTTCGAAGCCATCTGGAGCATTTCAAGCAGAACCAACAAAATCTGGCTGAGCTCGACGCCGCTGCCGCTATCACACGCTGGGCACTGCTCTATGATTGCGAATTACCCAAATTCGGCCCGGAACTGAAATTGCGACAATTGCGTCATCCTTTGCTATTGGCGCAATTCAGGGAGGAGGGAGCGCAGCGTCGTGTGGTGCCATTGGATTTGGAGCTGCCTAAGCATTGCCGCTGCCTGCTCATCACCGGTTCCAATACTGGTGGCAAGACCGTAGCCTTGAAAGCCGTTGGGCTGCTTAGCCTGCTGGCTCAGGCCGGCCTGCCGGTGCCGGCAAATTCAGAAAGCAGTTTCGTTATCTTTGATCAAGTTTTTGCCGATATCGGTGACGAACAATCCCTGCAGGCAAGTCTGAGTACCTTCAGCGCGCATATCAGCAATATTGCCAGAATTATCAAGGGGAGCGCCGAAGGACGCTGTTTAGTGTTGCTCGACGAATTAGGTTCAGGCACCGATCCCATAGAGGGTGGAGCTATCGCCTGCGGTATCTTGCAGGAACTTAGCCAGGGCAATGGTTTATGCATTGCCACCACCCATTTGGGCATGGTGAAAAACTTTGTGCATGGTAAGCCAAATATGCTTAATGCCGCAGTGCGTTTCAATGTAGATAGCCTCAAACCGGAATACGCCTTGGATATAGGTCGTCCCGGCGCCAGTCACGCAATGCTTATTGCTAAACGCTTGGGATTGCCGGATTCCTTGCTGGAAAATGCCCAAAGCATGCTTTCCAGTGAACAGTTGCGACTGGAGGAAGTGCTGTTGAAACTGGAGACCCAACAGCAGGCACTGAGCAGCCGGGCTGAAGAAGCAAAACGCGCCAGAGACCAGCTGCTGCGTGATAAAAAAACTTTGCAAACCGAGTTGGACAGCTTGCGCAAAGAACGCAAAAAGCTTATGCGTGAAGCCTATCAGCAAGCCGAAGGACTAGTGGCCAATAGCAGAGCCGAGCTGGAGCGTAGCATCGCCAGAGTGCGTGCAAATGCCCCGGGCGGAAACGAAAAAAACAATGCCGCTTTCCGGCAAGCAGTGCGTCAGGCTAGAGATTTGATCGCTGACAAGGAAGAAAAACTGCAAGAGGGGATGCGGCGCAGCCGTGAGCGTCCGACTCGACCATTGGCCGCTAAGGACCTGCACCCAGGACAACGGGTCTGGGTGGAAAAACTGCAAGCTCACGGCAATATACAGGCGGTCTCCGCTAATAAGCAGAAAATAGACGTGCTGGTTGACGGCATCTCTTTTAATGTGTTGGCCTCTGATCTGCAAGGTGCCAAGACGGCAGAAGCGCCGGCCCGCCCAGCGCCCGTGAAGTTGAATCTGCCGCGTTATGAGGGGCAGACCAGCCATGAGATCAATCTCGTTGGTCTGAGGGTGCATGAGGCTCTCGAGAAGCTGGAGCAGTATCTGCATGATTGCCTGCTGGCGCGTCTGCAAGAGGTGCGTGTCGTGCATGGTCACGGTAGTGGCAGGTTGCGCGATGGCATACGCAGCTGGTTGCGCACGCAAAGTATGGTCAGTAGCTATAGACCCGGCAAGGATCACCAGGATATCGGCGGCACCGGCGTGACTGTTGTTACACTTAACACCCAAAATTGACCTTTACGGGACTTCTGCTAAGATTCAGGTGTTTTATCCTAAAAAAGCAGTTGACTTTTCCTCTTGACCGATAATCAGAGAGCTTCTTGCGATGCGGACAGAGGCCA
>JAAZKR010000074.1 GCA_012799725.1 Oligosphaeraceae bacterium
AGGGCGCCACAGGGGGAGCAGTGGATTTGCCATATGGGTGATCCTGCAAAAAATGCTTCTGGCAGGAGCTCGTTTGTGTCGCCATCCGGGCGCTGGTTTCGGGGTGCCGCCCACCCCCGGTTCCCTCGCCATTCGGGCTAAAAGGTGCCACTGTATTTTCACAAGTCAAATTTCAGCAATATATTTTTTTGCCATACTTAAATTATTGATTAGTAATAAGATGAAGAAAAAATAATGCTCGCTTTTTTGAACCTGAGCTTCAGTTGTCTGAATGTGCGAAATGTTGTGATATGAAGCTTGAAAGGTATAAGTTTCTGGGGGTCGGTTTGATGCAACAACCCGTGGCTAGTTGCTTGTAAGCAGTGCCGTTACAAGCAACTGGCTTTTGTGGATGTTGTGGACGGAGTGGATGCACAGGCGAGCGCTCTGTGGTGGCGCATACTTGAGCCACACTTCCTGTAAGCCATTTCGCGTCCATCACAAGGATTCGCATATTTACATTTATCTAAATCGTTTCACTTCGTAAAGCTGTATTTTTTCTTTTAGGAGCTTGTATTCTTGGCTGCTCAGATTCGGGTGTTTGGCGGCTGCTTGCAGTAGTTCTCTGGCAGTGCCTGCCGGATTTTTAGGCAGCCCCAGGATTTTTTCCCATTTTCGTCTCAGTTTTTTATATTCAGCGGCGATCTTTTTCTGTTGTGGGCTTAGAAGGGCTGTTGCCATGACACTTTTTCTATGCTGTCTTTGCAGTAAAAGCAGAAGAAGCAGGCTGATGGCTACAATTCCCGGCGGGCTGTATAACAGTCTGAGCAGCAGTTTCAAGCTGCTGGCCACCGTTTCGCCAATGAGGCCGCGTTGCGCGGCGGCCAGGATTCGGGTCAACATATTGCCGGCTTGATCCCATTTGGCTTCTAGCCAATTCCAGTCATCTGTATAATCGTTGCGTCCATCAGCCGGAGTAGGATCCAGAAGCAGCCATTTTCCTTGCTGCCGGTCGTATGCTTCCACCCAGGCGTGAGCATGCCCCAGGCGAGAGACATAATAGCTGTCGGAGGGATGTTTCTCGTTGCAGATAAACCCGGTCACATAACGCGCCGGAATCCCTTGCTGTCTAAGCAGCAGGGTCAGTGCGGAGGCAAACAGCTCGCAGTGGCCAGCCTTGCTTTCTTGTAGGAAATACAGCACCGGGTCGCCTTCCGGCAACAGCAGCCTTCGCCTGTAGGTCAAGCTTTGACGACGTTTTTTCTGTATTATGTGTCTCTTGCGTTGACTCAAGGTGGTACCAGTGCCGGGACCCGGCAATTTAGGCTCTTCGATAAATGGCCCCAGGCTATAAATGTAGTTGTGCTGCAAATACGCGGTTAGCTTGTGACAAAGATCAGAAATACTGGCACTTTGCAAGTATTCTTCCTGCTGGAGCCACCATTGTGCTAACGCTTCCGGCATATTTTCAGGCATTTGCAGATAAATTGCATCGTCCCATTGCCCGTTTTCAGGCAGGTCGAAAGACATATCAGCACGCCGATAGTCGGGGCAGCTTACCCGGTAACCGGCTTCACGTTTCCATTTTTCGACCTGCGCCTGTCCTTCCAAGTCAACTTGCAGCATGTCAGCGACCAACTCTATTTTGGCAAAAGGCACGGGCAGTGGCAGCCTGTCTACATGCAGGGCAGTGCTGAAAAAGACATCGAAAATGCTCATGTCTTCAGTTTCCGATCCTTCTCGGGTATAGCTGCTCATGGCCAATAAGCCTTCGGCCAGCTCCGATTGCAGCGGCAACAGGGCGGCTGACTTCGTTGATTGCCAGCGGCCATCTTCATAATGCGTGAAAACCCGGCTGCGTAAATAACCCGGTGCTTGTGAGCTAATCACCCGCAGCAATATTCTGCGCTCATTTTTTGGGTCGCCGAAAGGGAAGGGCAGGTTCAAATCCACTTGATCGCTAAAAAATGGTTCGCTGTGGCGTATGAATTGTTTGAAAAAGTTGTGTCCGCCTATCGCGATAAAAGAGTGTTCTAGATTGTGTAGCTGCTTCTCGTATTTTTTGTGCAGAAACAAGAATGATGCGATAGTGATGCTGAGCAAAAGCACGCTGAACATATTCAAAAAGGCAGGCGAACGCCAGTCTTTTCTATCCTTGTACGGTGGCAGGCTAAGCCTTAACAGATATAAACCCAGAGCCAACTGCACGGCGATCATGCCGGCATATGCGCGATGGTAGTTGACGTTGATCCAGTCCGAACCCCAAATGAAACGCTGATTGACATAGTTCAGGTTGCTGACGTCACCACAGCTGCCAAGCACAAAGACAGTGGCACTGATAACGGTGGCGGCAATAAGATTCGCGGAGGGGAAATATAATGATATTGCCGCCAGACTGAGAGCTCCGACACCGTAGTATTCCGGCTTGAAAAAATAACTGAAGAACCCCAGGCGCCCCCTCTCGACGGGAAAAAAGTAGCCCAATATGATACTGGCTGTCATTGCAGCCAGAATACTGTAAGTAACGCTGCGGTCATTGACTTGCAAGGGCTTAGCCATGAATAGGCTAGGTAAAACCATAACTGCAATCAGCAATGGAGCGTGCAGCAAGTCGGCGAGCAGCCCAAGAAACAAGGCGCTAAGAAATAACATGAACGCCGCTATCAGCTTAAGACGCATATCAATTGTTTGTTGTGGTGCAGTCTTCATATTTTGAGCACCCTGCCGGCCAAAATGTCGGCGGGCTCCAATAATTGTGCTTGCTCAGGCAATTCCCAATCGGAGCCGACTACCAGCAGCTTAATGGCCACGCCACGACTCCGCAACTTTTCAACAAATTCCTGACGGCATTGATCGTAGCCCAACAAGATGATAATGGCGCTGCCTAATCCGGCGATTTCACGCAGCAGTTCTTCGTCCAGCTCTTGCAGGCTGGGTCGGCGTTCCGGTTCTATTTGCGCCAGGCAGTCCAGTAGGCTCTCCAGCGCCGCGCCGCCTCTGCCCAGGCGCAGTCGGCGCACTTGCTTGCCGGCTGCGAATAAATCGATCAAGAATTCACTTTGCAGCATATATTCCGCGATGGAGGCGCATAGGCTCAGCGCCGCTTCCAGTTCAGGCACAATGTGGTCCGGCCATAAATGCCCTTCGCCCTTGGTGAATTTCCAGGCTTGCTTGCATAATTGCCGCACAGAGAATTTTTGCGTGGGTTTTACTGGGTTGCTATCTAAGATCAATGCGCTGCGGCTCATGAATTCATCTTGGAACTCACGTACCACCAGGCTGCCTTTTTTAGCGCTGCTTTGCCAGTGTATATAACGCGGATTGTCGCCATCCTGAAAATCCCGGCAACCTTGAAATTCCATGGCTTCGCTGACTTTCATCACCCGTTGCAGGTCCCCACGCTGAAATTTCATACTTAGAGGCAGATTTATTTCGCGCAGCTTGTGGCGCTGGGGATGCACTAGCAGGCAGTCGTTGGTTTTTTTGCTTCTGTAATGTCTGGTAACAACGAAAGGGAAGTCAGACTGCGCGCCGCATTGACTGATGTAGTACTTGCCGCGCCGCCTGATGCTGAAAACTGCCTCAACATTCTTGCTTGTCTTGCCTGATAGCATATTGAGAGCTGCCGCCTGCCAACAATGCAGATGTTGCAAGCCCAGGCCGGGGTCAAGGAGTAGGTTCAGAGCCGGTAAACGGCGTAGATTCTGTACTTGATATGAGATAACAAAGGGTTGCCCGGCACAAGCTCTCTGCGGCAGTTTGCGCCTGATGCTTAATTTGGGACGGAAAATCCAGCCCAATACAAAATCGCAGAATAACAAGGCCAGCAAAATGATTATGAATTGCCGCAGCTTGGCTTCAGGCATCATGATGCTATGCAAAAGAAATATGCTGCCCAAGGGTAGAATAAAAAGAGCAGGCAGACTGAAAAACCTGGTGCCACAGGCTAAAATCCACCAGAAACTAGCTATTGCCGGCGAACGGTAAACATCGCCATGCTGTCGCCGCACATAGCAACGCGGCCCATCCAAATAACGTGCCATCAGCCGGCCATAAATACGGCGTACGCTTTTATATATGCTGCGAATAAACATGCCGAAAATTGATTGTGATGGACACGAAAACTTGGCGTAATCTGCGCAATTCGCAGATAAAACGGCGCATTAGCGTGGCACCGGGGTTTGCTTGAGGATTTCTTCGATGACACCAATGGCGCTGGCGCCGGCGTACATTGCTTGAGGCTGCAAGACCAAGCGGTGGGCTAATACTGCGACAGCGAGCTTTTTCAGATCATCAGGCAGGACGTAGTCACGTGCGTCCAGATATGCGGCGGCTTGGGCGCAGCGATTCAGTGTCAAGGCGGCTCTGGGGCTGGCGCCCAAGGCCACGCGCTGATCGTCACGACTGGCGGTGATCAGACGCAATACGTACTCCAGCAAGCTTTTATCCATGTTGACTTTTCTGCATTCCTGCTGCAACCTGATGATATCATCACAGCTGAGCATCGCCGTCAGCTCCAGCATAGGGTCTGTATGCAGTCGTTCCTGCATAAGCCGCATTTCATCTTCTTCCTGCGGGTAGCCCAGCATGAGCTGCATGGCGAAGCGGTCCAATTGTGCTTCAGGCAGCGGATAGGTGCCCTGATATTCAATGGGGTTTGCAGTTGCGATTACCATGAAGGGGCGTGGCAAGGCGTAGGTCACGCCGTCGTCGGAGACTTGTTTTTCACTCATGGCTTCCAGCAGCGCTGATTGTGTTCTCGGGCTGGCGCGGTTGATTTCGTCAGCCAGTATTATATTGGCAAATAGTGGGCCTTTGCGGAAACGAAGTTCACCGCTTTTCGGGTTATAGACATTGCTTCCTACTATGTCGCTGGGCAGGAGGTCCGGGGTGAATTGTATGCGCCTGAAGCTGGCGTTAAGTGAGGCAGCCAAACTCTTAGCCAGTGTGGTCTTGCCCACGCCGGGCACGTCGTGCAATAAAACATTGCCGCCGGCTGCCAGAGCCGTCAACAGCAGCTCGACTGTCTCAGATTTGCCGCAAATCACCGTGTTGAGACGTTGGCGTAATAACGCGATTTTTCCTAGCATGGAACCCCCGATCAGTTTTTGGTGATCAGTTGTCGTTTGTTAACAGAGGCAAGCACCGCAATAATCGACTTTTCATTTTCACCGGCTCTGCCCGGATGGTTAAAAAGCCCCTTGCTGGCCGTCCTTTGTCGGTTGAAAGATTACAGTACATTAGTTGCCCAATAAATATAGCACAAATAATCAGGGGAATTATCATGGAACATATATCAGACTGCGTGCGTGCCATGTTGCTCGCATGTGGCGAGGACCCGGAGCGCGAGGGACTGCGCGATACGCCGCAGCGAGTAGCCAACAGCCTGGAGTTTTTGACCCGGGGCTACCGCAGTGACCCTGACGAAATCGTTGGTGATGCCATTTTCCATGAAGAGAGCAATCACATGATTATTGTGCGCGATATCGAGGTCTACAGCATGTGTGAACATCACATGCTGCCTTTTTTCGGCCGTTGCCAGATCGGTTACATACCCAGGGGTAGGGTTTTTGGTGTGAGCAAGCTGGCCAGGCTGGTGGACTGCTTTGCCAGACGACTGCAAGTGCAGGAACGGCTCACCAATCAGATCGCCAGATATATCAAAGACAAGATAAACGCTGAAGGTGTAGGCGTAGTGTTGGAGTGCCGGCACCTGTGTATGATGATGCGCGGCGTAGAAAAACAGGGGTCCAGCATGGTCACGTCAGCAGTGTTAGGCAGCTTCCATGATTCAGAGGCAACCCGAAATGAGTTTCTGCAACTGCTGCAAAGACCTGGAGTTTGAGTTGAAGGAGTAACCAGCACAATACATTTTCATCGGCAGATTACGCAGATTATTGTATAGCTTCAGTCGAAGCAGGGCCGAAAGCTGGTTTTATTAAAGGAGGCTTTCCGAATCGCGGTTGTGCTAAGAAGCAGAACCGGAGGAAGTCACATGAACAAAACTTCGCATCTTATATTTTTGCAGTCCTTGCGTTCACGGTTTATAGTATAAGCGGTGCTCGTCGCTTCATTTAGCGGCTTTCTTTGCTTGTCGGCAAAGGACATTCGCTGAAACAGGACAGAGCATGGCAGCGGGGGTGTCTTCCAACCTTTGGCATTGCCCTCTTTTGCGGGCTGGCCAGCGGCCGGAACGGCACCCCTCTGATTTTTAATCGTTTATCGATCAAAATGAAATGAGAAAGCATTATGTTGCTGGTTTATCGTGATGACGACAGCTTTGCTGAAAAAATAAAACCTTTGCAGAACAGAACTGCATTCTCCGGCGATGTAGACCGGGCCGTACGTGAGATACTGGAACAGGTGCGCAAAGAAGGCGATCGCGCCCTGGTCAGACTTGCTGAAAAATTTGACCAAGTCAAATTGAATCCGGCAGAATTTCTGGTCGATGCCCGGGAATTCGCGGCTGCTGCTACCCAGGTTGATGAAGAGACAAAAGCGGCTATCAGGCTGGCGATCGCACAAGTGCAGGACTTTGCCGTGCAGAAAAAGCCGAAAAACTGGTTCTACAGTCCCAGAGAAGGCGTAATGCTGGGTGAACAATTTTCACCTTTGCAACGGGTTGGCTGCTATGTGCCCGGAGGCACTGCGCCACTTGTTTCCACCGTGATACACACAGTGGCTATTGCCGCTGCGGCTGGTGTCGAGGATATTGTGGTGACTACACCGCCGGGCAAGGACGGCAGCGTCAATGCCGCTTTGCTTTATGCCTGCAAGCAGGCCGGAGCTAGCCGAGTCTACAGGCTTGGCGGCGTCTATGGCATTGCGGCCTTGGCTTATGGCACCGAGAGTGTGGAAAAGGTTGAGAAGATAGTGGGTCCGGGCAATGCCTATGTCACGGCAGCCAAACGCCTGGTATATGGCGAGGTGGCGCTTGATCTGGTGGCTGGTCCCTCAGAAATCATGATTATCGCTGATGCCAGCGCGAATCCGGCTTTTATTGCTGCGGACATGCTTTCTCAGGCTGAACATGGCTCCGGTCGTGAACAGGCCGTGTTGCTGAGCACCTGTGCGGATTTGTTGACGCAAGTGAAGGCCGAACTCTCTTCCCAAAGCAAGCGATTGAGCCGTTCAGATTGCGTAGAGCAAGTTTTGGAGAATGGTGTTTTTCTCATTGAGGTAAAAGACCTTGATGAGGCGGCTTCTCTGGCCAGCCAGTATGCAGCGGAGCATCTTGAGCTTATGGTGGCTGAACCCGAAAAATTGGCACCTAAGATTAAGGCCGCCGGCGCTATTTTCATGGGACATTGGAGCCCGGAGCCATTGGGCGATTTTGTCGCCGGCCCCAGCCATGTGCTGCCTACCGGTGGCAGCGGTAGGTTCTTTAATGGGCTGAGTATAGAAATGTTCTTCAGACGCAGCAGCCTGCTGCGTTACGAGAAAGAAGCCTTGTTCAAAGAAATCCCAGCCATACTGAAATTTGCCGAGAATGAGGGACTGGATGCACATGGAAAGAGCGCAGCTATCCGGAAAAAATGCCAATGAGAGAAATCTGGCGGGTAAAAGCCAGCGCGACATCCGGGTTCAAGGAACATCGCATTGGCATGAGCTCTGAGAGAGCGTAGTATGCCCAGCCCGGAGGCAACGCCTGCAAACGCCAAATTGTTTTCATGCCTTGACTTTCGTGGGTAACAGAACTCTTACACTGAAAAGAAAGTGTTCCTGTGCAACGGATTATGCTTATGGAAAAGCAACCTCGAAGAGGTAAATCAACGAGCAAACCCGGACTTGCATTTTCATGCCTGTGCATCTAATGTTGTCAGTCAACAAAATAAAGCGCCGCTTTCCCAGTACGACTTAATGCGCCTATGGTGGTAATGCCCTAGCAGGAGAACTGCTGATCATAGAGCTGCCAAGCACTAGTACGACCACCAGCCACTGACAAATGACAAAAATGCATTACAAGCTGTGAAAAAATTAAGGCAACCAAAAGAAACCGGAAATGTAAACTTAATTTTTGCGCTGCTCCTTAATGCTCTTCACCAATTTTTTCATCGGCAACTTTTTTGCCTTAACTAGCAAGGTTATTCATGTATTTTAATTTTCAACGAGACTTGGCCGTTTTTCTGCAAAATGAGTATGGTGTCCAGGATTTAGAAGTGCCGGTAGAGCTTTGTCCGCCGGAATTTAGCGGAGAGCTTACCATTTCTTGCTTCGTATTGGCCAAACAGCTTAAGCGCAACCCCATGCAGCTGGCGCAGCAGGCCGGGGAATTTCTAAGCAGTCATCCGGACATTCTAGGCGTCGAGGTAGTCAAGGCCTTCGTTAATCTGAGTCTGGAAACCTCCGCGCTTATGCGTGATTGTGTGGCGGACGCTGCGGCGCTGCATGCTCGTACGCTGCTGCCGGCTGCGGAGTGCCGGAAGATACTGATTGAGTTTTCCGCTCCCAATACCAATAAGCCACAACATCTTGGACATGTGCGCAACAATTGCATAGGTATGGCCAGTGCCAGTATTCTGGCCAGGGCAGGGCACGAGGTGATTCGCGTTAACTTGGTTAACGATCGCGGCATACATATCTGCAAGTCTATGCTGGCTTACCAACGTTTTGGTGCTGGCTGTACCCCGGAAACGGCAGGCAAGAAGGGAGACCATCTGGTTGGTGATTTCTATGTGCGCTATGATCAGGAATTCAGAAAGCAAATCGAAGAACTGCGCCAGAAAGACGCAAGCTTGCGCGAAAAAGATGAAGATGAGCTGTTCTTGCAGACCGAGATAGGCCGCGCTGCACAGGAGATGCTGCTGCAATGGGAGCAGGGCAATGAGCAGGTATATCAGCTTTGGCAGACAATGAACAGCTGGGTGTTGGCCGGCTTTGAACAGACATATAAACGCATGGGCGTGGAATTTGAACATACTTACCTGGAAAGCCAAACCTATAAATTGGGCAGAGATATCATTATGGAGGGCTTGCAAAAAGGGGTGTTTACCACACGTCCGGACGGCGCAGTGGTCATCGACTTTGAAGAGCCAAGCTTAGGCAGCAAGGTAGTCTTGCGCAGTGATGGCACAAGCGTATATATCACGCAGGATATAGGCACTACCTTGCTGAAGCAAAATGATTATAATCCAGATCGGCAAATCTGGGTGGTCGGCGATGAGCAGAAATACCATTTTCAGGTGCTTTTTGCCATACTTAAGGCGCTGGGCTACGAATGGGCCGAACAGCTTACACATATGTCGTACGGCATGGTCAATTTGCCCAGCGGCAGAATGAAAAGCAGAGAAGGCACCGTGGTGGATGCCGATGATCTTTTCGACCTGCTCGAGGAATTGGCCGGCGAAGCTACTGCTCAACGCAACCAAGAGCTGCCGCCCGAAGAACTCAAACGTAGAGCGCAAACCATCAGCATGGCGGCACTTAAGTTTATGTTGCTTAAAGTGAATCCCAAAACTACCATGCTTTTTGACCCGCAGGCCTCAATCAAATTTGAGGGCGATACCGGCCCCTATGTCCTTTATGCCTATGCGCGTATAGCCTCCATGCTGCGTCGCGCTGAAGAAGAAGGGCAGACGGACAAAACCTGCCTGGACTGGAGCCTGCTGAATAGCGCCAGCGAAAAGAAATTAGCGTTGCGTTGCGCTATGTTCCCGGACGCCCTGCATAAGGCAGCTGATGAGCTGGACAGCTCCGTCTTGGCCGCTTATCTCTTGGATTTGGCCAAGGATTTTAGCAGCTTCTACAAACAGTGCTCGGTGTTGAATGCAGAGACGCCACAGCTGAGACAAACCAGATTGGAACTCAGTGAAAGAGTCAGAGAAATTATCGCTGATGGACTTAATACGCTGACCATAGAAACACTGGAAAGCATGTAGCGGGTTCTAGAACGCAGCGTGAAAATCAGCGCCAGCCGTGTCATCTTCAGACAGACCCGGCTGAAAATCACCATGCTGTGGCACCCTCCCAGCTTCTTGTTTTTTAGGAAAGATTTTTACTTTATCCGCAGATTTACTCAGATTAGCGCAGTTTTCTTATCTTAGGAGCGCGTTTTCAAAAGTGGTCCCTAAAAATCTGCGGCATCTGTGTAATCTGTGGATTGAGTCTTTCAACTGGGTTGCGGACGGTCAGTCCGCGCCAAGTTTCTTGCGTTTTCTGCGGTTAAAAAATAGAATTTCTGTTTTAGTTTCATGTCCAGTATTGCTTCGGAATCTGATTTACGCGCCGACGAGCAGGCTGTCGGTACGCCGGCCATCCCGCCTACTTGGTATTTTATTGCTTCACTGATTTCCGGGTTATTGCTCAGTGCCTGCTTTCCTCCTTTGAGCTGGAGTTTTCTAGTTTGGCTGGCATTTATTCCCTTGCTGCTTATTCCACCGCCGTCTTCCTGGGGACTTCGCTTGCTGGTCGGTTATTTTTGGGGCTATGTGCATGCGGCCAGTTCGCTGCTTTGGCTCAATGAGGTGGGCTTTGGTGCCGGCTGGTTATTGTCTCTGTACTGTGCTCTATATCCCATGCTGTGGTACTTTCTTTTCAGCGCGGCCACTTGGTGGCTGCGACAGAGTCCCGCACCCGAATACTCCGGTGCCGGTTTGCTGTACATACATGCATTGCCACGCACGATATTTCTGTGTTTTTTCGCTGCATCCAGTTGGTGTGCGCTGGAGTGGCTGCGTTCCTGGCTGTTCACCGGCTTCCCCTGGAATCAACTGGGCATCAGCCAATATCAATGTGTCTCATTGTTGCAAAGTGCGGCCTATCTAGGCGTCTATGGACTTTCTTTCCTGATTGTATTTGTCAATATGAGCCTGAGCGTGGAGTTCTGTCAGGCATTGCGGCGCAAACTGGCTCAAAAGGGCAGGCGTTTCACTTGGCATCTGCTGCTTTGTGTTCTGCTTTTTGTGCCCGTGCTCTGCTGGAATATGAATGCCAAAATGGAATTTAACGAAGAAAGTGAGCAGCTCATGGCTTTGGTAGTTCAGGGCGATATCCCACAGTGCCGGAATTGGACCGAGCAAGAGTTTCAACAGGCCTTGCAGGTCTATACCGGCCTGACCAGAGAGGAAGCGCTGCTGGAGCCGCGCCCTGATTTGGTCGTCTGGCCTGAGTCGGCCGTGCCGGCCGCCATAGACTACCCGGAATACGCCGAAAGTCTTCGCCAGCTTCAGGATTTTACCCAAACACCGTTGTTGTTGGGGGCGACTAACTATAGGCAAGACCCGGTTGATCCCGAAGAATACAACTTGTTCAATAGCGCATTTTTACTCGATGCCAAAGCTAGAGTGATCAATTATTATGACAAAATACACCCGGTGCCTTTTGGGGAATACGTGCCCGGAAGCAAGTATTGGCCCTGGTTGGTTGAGCTGATAGGCATGGGCAGAGACCTGAGTTCAGGTTCCAAATATACCGTTTTTGATATGCCAAAAGGCGCCAAGGCAGGGGTGAATATCTGTTTTGAAGATGTCTTCCCGGAAATCAGCCGACGCTTCACGCAGCGCGGTGCCAATCTGCTTTTCACTATTACTAATGACTCCTGGTATAACCAAAGCGCCGGTTCCAAGCAGCATCTCAGCCATGTGGTTTTTCGTGCTGTGGAAAATCGTCGTCCCCTGCTGCGTTCTGGTAGCAATAGCGATACTTGTATGATTTCACCACGTGGTGAAATACTGGGAATTATGCGCGATCCTAAAAGCGGCAGCTACTTCACACGGGGTGCTATGCGCTTTGCATTGCCGGTGCGGGATGACTGGGGAGAAACATTTTATACCAGATATGGCAATCTTTTTGCTGCTTGCTGCGTTATATTCACAACGCTAAGCTGTGCTGCCCTTTTCGGAACATGGTTTAATCGCAAGAAAAAACTGTTCGAGGAAATCAGCGCATGAAAATATCGGGCCTGCGGTTTTGTCGGGTAGATGGACTTGTTAGAACGAGACAGTTAATGAACTTGGCGGATATTATTTCCAGTGTCAGCTTAAAATGCAAGAACAAAGAGCATATCTGGATGTGAAGGGGCGCAAACTCTATTTCGCCCTATACTTGCCGGCACAAAAAAAGGCCGATTGCGCCCTGCTAATGGCCGAGCCTTTCGGCGAAGAAAAGCGCAGCTGCTCCCGCATGCTGCATAGATTGGCGAAAAAATTACAGCAGGAAAATATTGCTGTGCTAAAATTCGATTTCAGTGGCACTGGCGACAGCGCCGGTACTGCTGCTATTGCGGAATGGCGACATTGGCAGGAGGAACTCGATAAAGCGCTGGAATTCTTGCAACAACAAAGCCAGGCAAAGCAGCTGGCGCTGCTAGGGCTGAGAGCCGGCGCGCTATTGGCGGCAGAATTAGCTTCCAGGAAAAATGTGGATAAGCTATTGCTGGGCGAGCCCATCTTGTCCGGCAGTGAGCTTCTTGTTGAACTGGAGAAACGACAAAAAATAAAGGAGGCTATTTCGGGCAGCCCGGTTAGCGATCCTGCTGAGGACAGCTGGCGCAAAGGTGAAAATGTAGATTTTGCCGGTTTTGAGATCAATCCGGATTTTGCAGCGCAACTAAACCAGGCAGAATTGTTGGCCTATCTGCAAAAACTCAATCCGGCTACTGCCGTGTTGCTGCTGCGAGTCAGTGCTGTAAATAAATTCCCGTCCGCTTGGTTGCCCTGCATAGAGGCGCTTGAGCGGCATCCTGGCTCGCAAGCCTTGATCGTCAAGGATAAACCCTTTTGGGGACAACTGGAGTACTACGAATCCGACGCCGTCTTGCAACCTATGCTGGAGTTTTTACACGGCTCTTGAGTGGCTCCATTCAAGAAGATTTTTATCCGCAGACAGATGCAGATTTTCAGGATAATGACCAATGACAAAAAAGTTTTTCATTGCTGTTTTGATATCTTGTCTTTGCTGGCTTTGTGCTGAAGAAATGCCACGTCCCGGCTTGGAAGGCCTGGCTTGGGAATACGGTGTTTCTGATACGAATGAACAGGCTTTGGTGATGGCACTCAAGGAACCTTTGTTACAGGAACTAGACGTAGAGACCGCATTGCAACATTGGTTTGACGGAAGGCTTTTGCATTCGCAAAACAAACTGGAGGCGGCGCAGGAAAAATGGCGGCAGGGGCTGTCTTTACTGACAGAGTTAAAACCATTGCCGCCGGTGATACATACTGCCGCTCCCAAGGCTGAATTTAGTGTTTTAAGCGAGTTGAAACTTGCAGAATTTCCCGATGTGCAGGCGCAAGTAGTATTTTGGCAAGTCAATAATCTGCGTCAATATGGCTTGGTACTGGCATTGCGGGAAAAAACTCCCGGTCACAAATATCCACTTGTGCTTTATGGGCATGGTGCAGCTTTCGGCCTGCCTAATAGCTTCTGCAACTGGTTGGCGCGGCACCTGGTGCGCCGAGGATATGTCGTTATTGCTCCTGCTATGCGTGGTGAACCACTTTTTCAGATACAGATACCTATCAACGGCAAAGAGTTGGTTTGCGATGGAGGAATCGAGAATTTAGACGGCGAAGTAGATGATTGCCTGGCTATGCTTGACGCTGCCTGGAAGCTGCCCTATGTCAGAAAAGACGAATTTGCCATGTTGGGTCATAGTTTTGGCGCCGGGGTTGCCTTGCTGGCAGTAGCCAGGATGGGGGAGGCTGCCAAGGCGGCAGTGAGTTATGATGCTTGGCTGGTGAATCCACAGCGTTACTACTGGGATCGCATGCGTCGCGGCGCTAATAACTGGCTATCATGGGAGAGCTACTGCAATCAACCTGTGAAAGAACAGTTGCGCGGATTGCAAAAGCGCAGTCTTCTCCATCACGTTGAGCAGATCAGGGCGCCCTTGCTGCTTTTCATGGGTGGTGGTTATGATGGCAGTGTATTTCATCTTAGTCACGATGATCTCTGCAAAAAGCTTGCAGCGCATAACAAGCAGTATCGTTATGTACTCGTGCCCGGTGGCGACCACAACTTTGTGTTACGCGACAATGCGTCGGCGCGTCATGCACTGTCCATACAGCAGCAATTTCTACAGGAGCATTATCCTGCTCGCTGATCACATCGCTCAGGCTAGGCGGCTGCGAGTCGAAATAGCCTCTCATGCCAAACAAGTTGCTATGTCTATAGAAAACCGGATTACTTTCGATCAGGCTTTTAGCGAAGAGCCATTTACTTTTTCCTGTGGCACCTTGCAGTTGCGTGGCATACTCAGCTTGCCGCTGAAACAGGAAATGCGGGGCGCTCTGGTCTGCTCACATGGTTGGAGCGGTACGCGTTCCGGGCCGGTGGGCCTGCTTACGGATTTGGCGCGCAGTCTGGCAAGCAAAGGTTACGCCGTATTGCGATTTGACTACGCCGGCCGCGGTGAAAGCGATGGTGCCGGGCTGCAAAGCAGCCTCTTGACTATGGCTGACAACTTGGAGGCGGCCAGCAAGGCCATAAAAAAACATCTAAACTGTAATGAATTACATTATTTGGGGCTTTGTTCCGGAGCTAATGTTGTTATAGGTGCTCTGAAAAGGTTGCCCGAAGCAAAGTCGCTGCTCCTGCTCTCAGTATATCCTTTTTCAGATGGTGACAGCTTTTCGCGTGACCTGAACCGCCTTGCTTATTTGCTCAGGGTTTACTGGCAAAAGGCATTGCGCAAAGAGACCTGGAAGCGGCTATTTGCCGGTGATGTGCGTCTTACTCAAGTTTTTCGCGTACTTTTTGCTCCTCTATTGAAAGGCAAGTCCAATCAAAAAAAAGAAGGTGCTGCTACAACCGGCAGTGATAATACCAAGCCTGATTTCAGCGCGCGCAGTTCCAAGGCGACCAAAAGCGAAAGCCGCTTGCAACAAAAGGCAGCGCCACAGTCGCACCTCAAGAATCTACGCGCCGACCTGCCGGTGCTTATGCTCTATGGTACAGCTGATCCGGATGCCAAAAGCGCAGCAAAGTACTTCGGCGAATATGCCGAACAAGAACAACTGCCATTGCAAATCGACTATTTAGAAGGCGCAGACCACAATTTTACTTCACAGAAATTCCGGCAAGAACTCAAAGAAAGAGTACAGGAGTTTTTCAGATAGCTTTATCGGCATGCCAGGTGTTTCCGGCGGTTGCTCCTTTTCATTGAACCGCCAAGAACGCCAAGAACACCAAGAGCGCCAAGAGCGCCAAGGTCGGCTTTACGGAATGGCGTCGTATAACCGCCAAGAACGCCAAGAACGCCAAGTTTATTACAAAACTTCGCACATCACCTATTTTTTTGCAGTCAAGCGCCGCCGGAAATTTTTAGGTGAAAGCTGATGGTATTTTTTGAAAGATGTAGAAAAATATAACTGATTTTTGTAGCCGAGGGCAGCGGCAATTTCTTTGATGGAGCGTTCACTGTGCCGCAACATCCACTCAGCCATAGTCATGCGTTTATTGGTCATATAAGCCAAAGGGGTACAATGGCAATGATCCCTAAACATACGATAAATCGTTGCCTTGCTCACATGAAGATTCCTGGCCAAATCCTCAACCGTTAGCATCTGGTTTAGGTTATTGTCTATCATTTCCATCAACAACAGCATTTTTTCAGGTATGGGCGCACTGCTTATTTCCTTGACCAGATGTAGCAGAAGTTCATAAGCGGCTGCATCTGCCTGTCGCAAAGAGGCGCTGTCTCCCGTTAAGAGCAATTTTTCTATTGTCATGAATTTTGCTTCTATTTCATCAGGATCACTCAATTTGATGAAGGCGCAATCATTCAGTCGCAGAGATGTGACGATGGCTTCGAGCAGCTGCCCATTAAGAATAATAGTCCGTTTACGAGCCCTTGTGGTTGTACACATCATCTCAATATCATGATGCAGATGCACTATGAAAAGACAACCAGGTGGGGCAGCATAATGCACGCCATTGTCCGCAAATAGAAATTCTCCTTCTATGACTAGTTCAAGCGCAAAGGTGTTCGAATCACGACGATATCGGAAGACATTATCCCCCCAATATCCGATTCCAGCTGTATAGACTGATAGCACTGGGGCTACTTCAGGCTCACGATACAAAAAACGATGCCTTGGCAACCTGCCTTCATTGCATCCTCCCAAGATACTGCTTCCTTCAGATTCTATTATCTTGGATTTACGCAACAGGCATTCTATTTTATCCTGCATGTCTATTTCCTTCTTTCCCAGTTTTCCATGTCTTATTATTTCAAATACCTTTGAGAGTATTTTGAATATAATACCTTCTTTATTGCCTTGATTACTATGAAAACAGATATAATATTAATATATATCAAAACGAAAAACAACCTGATTCAATATCCCTTGTGGCGTAGTAATGCAGCAAATGAAAAAATATGCAAGCCTGAAAGGCGGACAACTTTTTGCATTTTCTGCTGTCGATGGAACAACTGACTGGTACAATGGACTTGTCGGACGCATCATCGGCAACTGTCTGGAGTTGAAATTGCCACACGATGGCGGTTGTTTGCTTTTTCCTGACACTCCAGACGGCATATATTCCGATTGCCTTGTAGCCGGTCATACCCGCGCGGCATTTGCTGACGCTTTTAATATCATTATTGAAGGTGATGTGCTTCCATTAGGGCTCCCCGCCGGCTATGTTTGCAAACAAGCAGGCAATACAACGATTATCGCAGCAGAAGGCCATCTGAATACAGCATGGCTAAATGCAGATTTCAATGATATCTTTAATTCCCGGAAGCAATGGCTGGATAATCTTCACCTGGAAGCAAGCCCTGTTCTACGACGTGCAGTCTCACAACTCAAATCACAGCTCAACTCTCCTCAAGGGCTTATTAAACATAAGTGGACGACTCCCGACCGATGGCCCCATCGCAACATGTGGCTTTGGGATTCGGTCTTCCATGCATTGGGTTTGCGGCATATTGATACTTGTCTGGCACAAGAGACATTACGGGCTGTTTTCGATGTGCAGGATGCCGCCACTGGCTTCATCCCACACATGGGCACCCCCGACGGACGCAGCAACATCACACAACCTCCTGTTCTTGCATATGGCATGCGCAAAATTTGGGAATTGGACGGTGATTTGGATTTCATCGCAGAATTCTATCCACGGAACAAAGCTTTTTTGGAGTGGTGCGTTACAAATCGGGATCAGGATGGCGAAGGACTGTTGGAGTGGTTCATTGACGGACAACCCTTCTGCCGGTGTGGCGAAAGTGGCATGGACAACTCAATCCGTTTTGATGAAGCAGTTCTGCTGGATGCGCCTGACTTTAACGCGTTCTACGCACAGGAATGTGGCATTATGGCTCAATTTGCACGTATGCTGAATCTGCCACAGGACGAAATTTTTTGGATAAGCCGCCAGACTGCCGTAAACCAGCGAATGAATGAACGCTTATGGGATGAAAAACATGGTCTCTACTGTGATTTCAATCCAAAGACCAGAGAGTTTTCACCTGTTCTATCCGCCGCCGGTTTTCTTCCTCTTATCAGTGGTGCCCCTACTCCTGAAATGGCCAGCAAAATGGTCGCTCTTCTTCAGGATTCAAACAAATTTGCCGCTCCGCTCCCAGTTCCATCCATTGCTTTGGATGCGCCAGGCTGGAGCCGGGATATGTGGAGGGGACCCACATGGGTCAATATCAACTTACTGATAGCTGAAGGGCTTGCCAACTACGGCTATTCTTCGTTGGCAGAGGAAATCACAGCCAAAACCTGCCATGCCATTGAAAAGTACTTTGACCGATATGGTACATTCTTCGAATACTACGATGCCCTGGAACAGCTCCCCCCAGTCAAGCTTGACAGAAAAGGGCCTAATGACATCTTCAAAGTTTACCAGCAACCATTACGAGACTATGGCTGGACAGCGACACTATACATCGATACATGCATGAAAAATAGGAGACAATCATTTTGATTTACATCTTCCGCCCAACCACGCAAAGGAGGCACTCCAAATGAACAGCCTGAAAAAAACAACTTTTACTTTGATTGAATTGCTGGTGGTAATAGCCATCATTGCTATTTTAGCGTCAATGTTGCTGCCTGCTTTAAGCAAGGCCAGAGAAAGGGCACGTACCATCACCTGCATCAACAATCAGAAACAAATTGGCCTTGCGTTTGTCGGTTACCAGGACGATAACGTTGATTACTTCCCACAGTATTTGGGCATCATCCACGGACAGACGTTAGAACGAACCTGGGCCTTGAATTTTCTTCTGCTCGGATATGTTGATAGTGGTCATAGCAGCAAGGCAAAAATATTCTTCTGCCCTTCTTTTTACCCAACTGGTGGAAAAAGCCAGGGCGATAATCAGCTGAGCCATATTGGATACGGCTATAACTGGCAATATGTGGGCGGCGGCCAGGCGGCCTTCTCACTGGCGGAAGCACCCGATCGAGGCAAAAGATGCGCAAAAGTCAGTGAGTTCAAATCGCTGTCAAGTCTCTATGTTATGATGGACGCTAAATACGTGCTGCAAGACATAGGGTGCTATCGTGTTTACTACGCCACAACCAATGATGACGGCAGCGGAATGCCTGCGGTTCGCCATGCGCAAAGACTAAATGTCCTTTTCGGAGACATGCATGTAACCACAGAAAAAGTCGTCAATTTACTGAATCCTTGGCCTGAGCTGCAAGCGCTTTACACTTCTCCATGGTCCAGTGGCCGCAATGGGCGCGTTGATTAAATCAGTTTTTCTCCATCAGCTTCCCATTCATAAAAGGGTAGGAAACATGAATCGCCAGATATTCTTCTTGGCCTTGCTTGTGGTCTTTTCGACCCATGCTGTACAGTTGAGTGATGCAGAGAAAATGTCCCTTCCCTATGCCACTGGGAAAGCCTTTATGCTGGGGGATACTGGCTGGCGCATACATGCAGGCGATGTCAAGGGATTTGAAAAAAAGGATTTTGATGACAGTAGCTGGTTCTTAGGCAATGTTTCCAGAAGTGCCAGCGGTCAGGGTATTTCAGGAAGCCCTTGGATATTGTACCGTAAAGAATTCAGCATTTCGCCGGAACTGGCAGGAAAAACGATTCTGCTGGATCTGGGTTTTATCTCTTTTTATGACGAGGCATACATAGATGGCATGCTCATCGGCAGTTATGGCACCTATCCAAAAGGTATCACCGGTTCCTCATGGATGAGGCGCCGGTATATTCTCCCGGATGCTTTGGCAGCAGGCACAGGCACGCATACGCTGGCTGTCCGAACCTACGCAGGTTACGCTTCTGGCATGTACAATGGTTCACCCTATCTCTGCGAACTAAAAAGACATATTTATCCAAAGTACATTCTCAAAGAACCAAGGTCACTGCAATGGAATCTTTCTGATGCTCAACATCTTAATCATTTTTTTCCGGGCACCAGGACATACCTGCATCCTAGATTCACCACTCTGGGCTCTCCAGGGACCATGCAACTCCAGGCGACATTGCAGGGATCAGACGGTAAAAACACCATACTTCCCACACGTACAATCAGGCTGGTAAACGATGAGTGGAGTGATTGTGAGCCAATACCTGTTGTGTTGCCTCAAAAGCTGGGACGCTTCTCCGTCAATCTGACGCTGACAAATGAGCATGGCATCATTAGCTGGGAACAAACACTATATGGGCGATGCAGGAACAGGCAGATATTCGAGATACCCGTTGACACGACTTTGACGCAACTTCAGTTCCCTTTGGATGTTTCCAGCATTGCCAGTGGCAGTTTCGGCCCAAGGCATTTCAAGGCCGGCAAACTTATACATGATTTCGATATCCCTGACACTCGGGGGACGCTGGCGTTTTCAGTTCGTCCTTCCCCCAAGGCACCCCTAATACTCCACACTCACGTCAAACCAATGCCTAAGCCTATTCCTACTACAGAATTGCTGGCGGCAAAGGGCGCTACTTCATACGATGGTTTCCAGGATGCTTGGCTTATGGGGAGTGTGACCTCACCCCAAGCAGGCAGGTTGAACGCCATAAGCACTGTTGGAAATTGGACTAAGCTGTGCTACAAATATCAATATGAAAATATCCGCAAATTTGATTTTACCATCAGCGCCATTTCTCCGGCTTGGCGTTTGGAGACAGATTCCGAGACCTTGCGCATCTTCGATGGTATTGAAGACAATGGCGTTGGACTCCCACAATTGATAGCAATGGAATGCGATGGGGTTCCATTGATTCACCCACTGAAGACTCCTCTTGACACCAGCAAAATGAGTGCCAACTGGTTTCTTGTCTCATTTAACGGCAGCAATGGCTTCGATGCTTTCGACATCCCCTGGCTTTTTGTGCTGCAACATCGTCCGGCTTCTATCGCCATCAATAGTGGTGCACTGGAACTCGATTATGGCTGCCCGGCGGGAACGATTCTTGCCATGCCGCTTTACGGTGTCACTTTGCAAGAAGCGCAAGTAACGGCATCATGGTCAAATGGCCTCCCTGAGGACGTCATCCAACGCTGCCGGGCCTGGTCCAGGATTCTTGCCAATGCTCCAGATACCTTAACACGGAAAGCTGCCGTGGACTTCCAGCAGGACGCCTTAAGTTATGAGGACTGCTTTACCTATTTGCCCCTGAACGACGAATGGAGCACTATTCCAATAACCATAGCTCCAATCGCACCACTGCTGCCTCCCACCTTAATGGCAGCCAAGCATTTTTCAGGTGCTATCAGCCATCCCGCCCAGGATTTGGATTACGCAACCCTTCATGGTCCCTTGCATGCAGTTATTGGTTCAAAAGTAATTACGCAATTCAAGGGGCTGCTTCATTTTATCCCGGAAGTCAGGCAAATCACATTAAAGGAACAAAACGCTGACTCTGTCTCATTGAAGAAGGAACTGTCGTCTATCTTGGAAAAACATTTCCATATCATGCAGAAACACCCTTGGCCTGACACGGTCTGGCGCGGCAAATATGTGCCTGGCAATCAGGAGCCAGCATTCACAAACATTCTACTGACCCTCCCCTATCTTTCAAATGACCTTGCCCAACGCATTCTGGATGAATATAAAAAAGAGGTGGAAAACTATCTCCTCTATGATGGCGTCCCAAGCGATGACTTTGCAGAGAAACTGCTGCCCAAGCTCAGAAAACGCCCGGTTTCAGTCTCACTTACCACGCCCACGGGACTGAAGCTGACCACTTTCGTTCCCCAAGAAACCGATTATGGTATTGATTCCTGCTGCTTTGAAGCTCAGCTATGCTATATGCTCTGGAGCTATGCGCATCACAGCGGCGAATGGGAGTTCGTAAAACGCAGCTGGCCACGTATCCTTGAATCAGCCAACCTGCTGCCGAACGCATATAGCTGGCCCATTTGCTGTAGCTATGACACCTTTTCCGGCATCCGTGTCGGCAATGGGCTTCAGGAAACCGGAGTCATGCATGCAGGATTCTGTGCCATAGCAAGGATGGCACATAAATTTGGGGATATCCAATTACGGGACAAAGCCAGTTATTTTGCAGCAATGCAGCTCGTGGCGCTGAATGGTGCCATGTCGATGAATGCCTATCTGCGGGAAAGACGTCCGCTTCTTCCGGAAAGCACACAGAACGGACTCTGCGAATTTAGCGAGTATTACCGCCAGTACCATTATGTGGAATTCAATGAAAACGGCGGTTTTACGCAGCATGTCATGCATGCGGAAGACACATTGAACAGTCCACGTTCCTTTATCATGACCACTCTTCCGGAGATAATGCGCCCATATCGTGAACTTTTCCCTGAGCTCACCGATGACTATTTCAGCCTCAACTATCGTCATATTCCTTTCAACAGGTGCATCGCAGAGCCGCTTTCGCCCGACATGGCATTCTATATGACCAGCAAATATCCGCTCTCCATAAGACAACTTCGTGTAAGGCGCAGTTTTCTGCCTTTCTCATGGCAGGAACATGCCAATGATATCCGTGTTGAATTGGATGCGCTGAACCTTATCCAGTATGTAATACCTTGACAATCGTAAATTCATGCAGGAGATTATCTCGGGATGGGCGATGCCCACAACTCATTTTTTCGCAGACCAAGGAAAACCAGTTGAAAAATATATCCGCAGATGGCGCAGATTTTTTAAGTGCACCATAAAAATCTGTGTTTATCCGCGGAATTTGCGGATAAAACAAATTAATCAATCATTTTTTGCCAACATCACTGATCATGAATCAATTAACAAATTGCCCAATAGAATCCAACGGTGATTTTGATGTCCTGGTATGCGGTGCCGGAATGGGAGGCATTACAGCTGCCTGTATGGCGGCAGAGCAAGGGCTTGAGGTCTGCGTTTTGGAATATTTTGGCGAACCTGGCGGTATTCCTGTCAATGGTGCCCTGGGGGCCATCTCAGGTTTTTCCGATGGAGAAGTCGTTGCGGTAGCTGGTTTTCCGCAGCGATTTGCGGATGAACTGGAACGTCGCGGCGCAAGTCTGATTCAAGGTGGCGGCAGTAATATCAATCTTCCTCCTTCTGCCATTTCCCTGCTCGTTTGGGAACTGCTGGAGTTCTACAACATTCAGATGCGCTTGTATACATCTGTGATTGACACGGAAGTCGATGCAAATGGACGTATTTCTTCCGTAGTAACCAGTGCAAAGGAAGGCTTGCGGCGTGTTTCCGCCAAACTGTTTATCGATGCCACCGGAGATGGTGACCTTGCATATATGGCAGGGGCGCCATACGAAATAGGGCGCCCTTCTGATGGCAAAGTCATGAGTGCCAGCGTTATCTTCATTATAGGCGGAATTGACAAAAGCAGAATGCCTGAATATATGGAAGTACGGAGAATCTGGAAGTCACGCCCCCGGCCTGTCCCCATTGATCACAGTGTTTTCCAATTTGTTCCACATTCCCCGCAAAGCAACGAAATTGCCGTAAATATGACGCATTCCCTTGATGCCGATCCTCTTATCTCTGCTGGCCTAACGAAAATCCGCAGGGATTGCATGAAACAGGCAAAATATCTGCTGGAAGAGTTTTTCAGGAAGGAAATTCCCGGTTATGAAAACGCTTGGATAAGTCGTTATGCGCCGCAGGTCGGTGTCCGGGAAAGCAGGCGTATCATGGGCGATTACATCCTCACCGAGGAAGATGTCTTGGAAGGGCGTCGTTTTGAAGATGAAATCGCTTGCGGTATATGGGGCATTGATGTGCACAATCCGGATGGCATTCATACGGGAGTAAGTCACTACATCACGAAACCCTATGGGATTCCTTACCGCTGCATTACGCCTAGGGGATTAAGCAACCTGTTCATCGCGGGACGGCCAATTTCAGCGGATCATATTGCCCACTCCTCCAGCCGTATCAATGCTACATGCATGGCAATCGGCGAAGCAGCAGGCACCGCTGCGAAAGAGGCAATTGACAGGCAGTGTACCCGCATGGTGGATATTCCACAGCTGAAATCACAGCTGGCAAACAATACATACAGTTACTTCAATGTAAAAGATGAATATTGATTTTATCGACAGGCACTTGCTCAGTTGAACCATTCAGCGGGCAGATATTCCCGTTCGGCTTCCAGGAGTTCGAGCATGATGGCCTTTGCGTCCGAGAGGTTGTTGACGATGGGATCACTGGCAAGAGCTCGGTAAAGCAGCTTCCGGTCATGGTTGACGATGGCCTCGACAGTAAGTTCGTGGGTGTCAAGCACCTGCTGGGTCAGCCCGAGTACGCCGTGCGGGAGCTTTCCAACCGGAAGCGCTTGAAAGCCATTCATGTCTATCTCACGGCGCAATTCCAGAAAAGCATCGTCGGGCAGATTGCTTACCGCGCCTTGATTCGGCCCATTGATGAAGAATTGTTTACCAAGATTGCCCCACATAGATTCGATAATGTCGGTGGCATGGTCTCCGTGCTCGTAAGCCTTTAGGAATTCATTAATCGGGCGAGTTCCATCGGCATATTCCCGGGTGATTTTCCAGGCGGCATCCATCTCTTCCTGGCGGTTGTATCCGTCAAAGGGGATAAGCGGCTCAGGGGTTACCGGGCATTTTCCGTAGCCCTGAAAGAAGGGGACGTATTCTTTTGTATGGCTGACAGCAGTCGGATATAGCCCATAGACATCCATCAGCTGCAATGCATAGTTGAAATTAAGGCGAGGCTTGGCTTTGCTGGAAGGGGGCCTCTCGTATTCTTTTGCGGCCAGCTGGCGGACCCGCTCATAAAGCTGCCCCTGCATATCCTTTCCATTGTAAATAAAATGCGTTATAAAGGTGCAGTGGTTGACACCGGCAATGCGAAGATCAAGGCCGGAAAGCAGTTCGAGGGGAGGCTGCTTCACATCGTATTTGAAATCTTCTGGCAGGGCGCCGGCGAGTTGCAGATAGGCAAAATCACTGTATGGCAGATGGTTGCCATCGCACAGCGCGAAGCTTTTCACTTCGGGTGCATGCCGCATCAGCCCGATACCCATAATCGCGGAAGGATTGATGAAATTGATCAGCCAGGCATCCGGCGCCAGTTCGCGGACATCCCGGGCAACTCGCAGAATTTCCGGCAGTTCACGCATAGCTCGGAAGATGCCGCCGGGGCCGATCGTATCGCTCGAACACATCGTAACACCATATTTTTGGGCGATCCGTGTGTCGGTCGCACGGAAGAAGCTGTTACGGTAGGAGAAGGAAAGCACCACAAAATCCGCGTCCTTCATTACCTCCTTACGGTTTGTCGAGCCAATAATTTTCACAGGGGCACCGGTTGCCTCTTTTGCCCTGTGTGTCAGCGCAAGCATGGTATCGAGCACATCCTGCTGAATATCCACCAAAGCCAAGGTCCCTTCACGAAGAATGGGACTGTTCACCATGTTGGATATTACCGGGCACCCGAAAAAATAACTGCCTGCACCTAAAACAATGATTTTTGGGCCACGCTTCATAAAAAATCCTTTAGAAAGTTAACAATTGTATCTCATCTTATCCCGAAAGTCGTGCTTATCCGAAAAGGGAAGAGGAATTTAATATAACGTGAAATTAACGGATAAGAATCGACATTCCGTGAGATGGTACAGTTACCATGAATTGGCCGTCGCTCTCTGGCTTGATCACCTTCTCACTCACCATGCGTCCATTGATGCCGTAACTGCGGCATGTAACTTGGTCGACCGGCTCATCCCATCTGAATTTGCCTGAATTGACAGTGATGATACGTTCCTTGGCGCGGATCCATCCGGCATGAATATCCAGTATTGTGCTCGGAAACATGTCGCGCGTGGGCCATTCGTGTGGATTCTCGTGCGTTTTACGAGGCACATAGTAAGGATAATAGAGGATGCCGTTTTGGATTTTCCAGATCATGTCATCCATGAGATCCTCTTCAGTTTTCCATGTTTCGCGCCGTCCATATAGAGCTTTTCCGTGAGGGCCGTGTTGTCCCAGCATTACTGGAGTCGTAAAATGCATTTGCGCAAGGCGATCAACTCGATCACCCTCCGAAAAGCGAACGACCGGACCTTCCATTTGTTGGAGTCTTTTGATAAGAGGGGGAGAGTTAAGAATCACAATCCCATTGCGTTCAACAATATATTTATATATATTATATCTGGCGCCAGCAGACAACAAACAACAATCGCCGTATTTCCGTATAATATTGCCCTTGTCATCGAGGTCTACTGTGTACCCATCCCAGCGGTCGTAGGTGAAACGTCCATAGTGCATGGCGGAGTTATTTGGTGTGTCGAAATACATACCGGAAAAACCGGCATCCATTGCTTTTTTTGCAACTTCCATGATATATTCGTAATAGCGATTGCCTATCATTGGATAACGGTAAACGTGGTATTGTCCAAGCTCGCCGCCTTCGTATGTGCTTTTGGGGTTTGCTCCAACACGAGCACGGGCATAAACAGGATGATTTCCGTCCTGATCTACAATTGCTGAATCGGCCAATGGGTCGGGTTTGCCCTCACGATTCCGCCATGAAAACGTTGTTTGAAATTGCAAAAGGTATTTACAGTCTGGGACAAATTTTCTATTGTTGTTTTTCCATTCTATGAATGATTCCATCGCTTTATCAATCGTGAAATCGTCATCAGGATTTTGGGCGGCATTGAACCAGGTCCAGCCCACTGCAGAGTCAGCACCGTAATTTTTGGCGCGTATCTGGAACAATTCTCCATCGAAACTATCCCACCAGAGCATAGGTCCAGGAATAGTTGTCAAGTTTACAAGCCAAGCTCGACGTACGGCATTCACAAAGTCAAAGTAATCGGTCGAGGGGGTCATATACAGACCCCATTCAAGGATATACTTTTTCCCGGCATCAAAGCCAAGATGCGCGGTTTCGACTTTACCCATGAAAGGTGTCGCTTGATAACTGCATTGCAGTCGCAGCAGGTCGTCCTCCAGCGCCAGTCCAAGGCCGTTATCCTTGAAAGCCCAGAAAATGGACGAGTTCGCGTTAGGATTATTGTGACTGCTCAACATTTGTTGATATAAGGGCGAACCATTTTTCCGGATGTTTTCTGCCCGAGTATCTAAAAAGACATTGATCCCGGTACGCATGCCAAGGGGGGCTCCTGAAATATTCTCAATGCAATCACTCACTCGAATTGTTTGAGGATTGCATTTGACGGTACGGGTTATCTTATAAAATTTCCCCGAAAAATCAATTTTAAAGCCATCATTGGTTGTGCCAACCGTGCCTTGCCAGCTGTTTTCCGTCTTGATCTTTTCAGCCCCTGCGCAAAAAAATCCATTTGCACCACCCTCTGGATAGGAGAAGAAGCTCTCGACAAAATATTTCTGTATGCCGGTTTGTATTTGCAGACCTCCGTCCGGCGCAATGGTAAGTGTGTAATCCTCACATTTTTTTTCTGTGCTGCTGTCAACGAATTGGCGGGTTTCTATCTGCCGAGCCGGCGAGAGAGTGGTGCAGGCATCGGGCACGTAACCGAGCTCCAGTTGATGAACCAATAGAAAAGGGTTTCCGTCTTTAAAACCTCGTCTTTTGACAAAATAGTCGTATTGTGCCAGATTGCGGAATGTCAATTTATTGTCTATATCTTTTAGAAGATCGTCACAATCAAGATAGTACCAGTTGACTTGTCGTGTCTCTGCAGAATTACTCTTGTCTGCGGGAAGTCCCCATTTGGAACCATGCATTACAGTCAGACGTCCCTGGTCATTGAGAGTTGTTGCGGCACTGCCCAGATAATTAAGGCCTCTATTGAGCAAGCGGCTTTGCCGGTCAGATGTTTCTGACGAAACCATCTGATCATTGACTATAATTTGCAAATCGGAGGCATGTCCGGACCCGCCATATGCCAAGCGGGCGCGAAAACGAATAGCCCTTTTCCAACCTGAACGTGGCGGAAAGTTTACGGCATCGATGCTTTGCTCACCGCCGCCAACTGCCAGTGCCATATTTGGATAAGAACGTATAGAGTCGAAGCTACGTTCAATCGGATTAGATAACTCGGTAACATCTTTAGTGTAGACTTTAATTTCTCCTATGTGAAGCAGAAAAGGGACGTGAGACTTTTCGTTTTTGCCTGGGGTTGGAGCGTTATTGGTAATCAGCAACTCGTTCTCGCCTTTTGTCAGGCTGTCTGTTAAATCAAGCGCATATCTGTAAAGGGAATTATAATCTTCCGGAACGTAAATTGCTTCGATTGGTTCATCAGTAGGATATGATACGACATTCCATATTCCACCCTTGGTGTAATCCAGCCCACTACCATGAAAAGAGACAGCTTCCCGGTTGACTAGACGCATCACTTGAGAACCCGGTGGGAATATTTCATTGCCAATCACTTTTTGATTGAGTGAAATTTTCATAAACCATTCGCCGCCAATCTTCTGTGGACGCTCAAAACGTGCTGTGAATTCAACGATTGTTCGCTTCTCCAATGAGGGTTCAATTTCATTAAAACTGATACTATGGCTTTGCCCTGGCTTAAGAATGATCGCTGATGCCCAGACCTGTATTGTCGCTGCCAGCGCGTAGATAAGTAACAACCTTTTTTTCATGTGGAAACCCCATGATTCATTGTTCAAGTTACGGCGGATCATCAAAATCTGTTATTGTTTCCCCACACCTGTGATCCCGAGCACCAGAACAACATTTCCATCTGTGGGAAGATACTTCAGTCCGAGAGTTTGTATTAGCCCCTTCGAGGTATATTTACGATATAGACCGCTTCCGACATCAGCATAATCTTGCCATTTAACAATTGCCGCATGGCCGTCCAGAAAGGAAAAAATGAAATTGTTTCTGTGAAGGATAATGGGATGAGTTTTATCATTGCCGCTGTTATGCATTGGTGGCCATGGTCCCCCTTGATATCCAGTGCCAGCGTAATTCAAGGTCGAAGCATCCCCGGTCAATGGATAAAATCCTGGCTTCGGTATAATTTTATCTCTCAACACAAAAGGATAGCTACCAGAATTGATGAAGTCTCCACTCTTGAAAAAACCATAAACCTTACTTGTTCCATGCGGGCCTGAATCGTCGTTCTTGATGAACCGCCGCTGTTCCGGACAAACAAGAACATTTTTTGATATGCCTTCTGACATCAATCCTGCTTGATAGAGCGCATAGTTCCAAAACAGGGAGGAAGAATGCTGCATCTTAACAAATCCGCCAGCATCTAGAGAATACATGAGGAGCATTTGCGCGACTTGTTTCTGATTGCTGAGGCAGGTAGCAGCACGTGCACGCGAACGCGCATTTTGCAATGCCGGGAGCAACATTGACGCCAAAATCGCTATGATCGCAATTACTACCAGCAGCTCAATCAATGTAAAAGATTTCTTCATGTTCATGATCTTTCTCCTTTGGTTTCAAAACAACATTCACAACCAATCATTTCATTTAAGAACAGACGAATATGTGTCAGGAGTCACACCCAAGCTGGTTGTTCCGGAATTTTCACATTGCATTCTTCGCTATTCTTCTGGTGTTAGGTGCTATTTTTTGCCTGTATATTCCAGAATACTATCAATTCTGAAATTTAGAACATATGGTTTATTTTAAACTTACTTTTTTTTCACTATATCTACAAGTGCAATATTGATGCAAAAAGGGTAATTTTGTAACATTTTTCGCAACGCCAAGCAATTCCAAGGCTTAACCCTAAAAAAAGCAGTTGAGTTTTCCCCTTGCCCGGCAATCATCATTCCCCTCTCCATTTTTATGACGTACCAGAAGGCGCCAATCTGAGTAAATCTGCGGATAAAATAAAAATCTTTCATAAACAAGAAAAAATCGAGCAATGGTAGCACGGAAAACACCCTGTCACCAACAGGGCGAACAGCATAAATCTTGCAACTGTCTGAGAATAAAGCCATTAAGACAAAAACTTGGCTTTGGCTGTTTTTTTAGCTTAGCTTGACTTTAAACAAAATGCGATATGATTTTTACAACCGCTCAAAATGCTTTATCGTAATTTAGGGGATATACAGTCCATACCAGACGAGGTTTCCTGAATTTAGGAGATAACTCATGTTGTTTACAGCAAAATACCGATATAATGTTTCTTTACCGCATGAAAATCTATATAGGCCGGAAACCGTTTTGATTAATTCTCCGCTGCATGTGCGTTCTTGTGGGCACTATCGTACGGCAAAGGGCTGGCGGGATAGAGCGATTGCCAAGGATTTTCTGCAACTGTACTGGGGTGTAGCCGGTAGCGGTCTCTTTCGGGCGGAAGGGAGGGAATTCATTCTCAAGCCTAATACGGTATTTTTTTTCCTGCCGGGAGATGTTCATGATATCACTGCACTGGAGGATGGCTTCGAATACCAGTGGATTGCTTTCGATGGCGATAACCTCGATAATACCATCATACAATTTAACATCAAGCACGAAGTGAGATATGCAGGTAAGGCTCCGCTGGAAATTTTTGAAGAAGCCCGTAACAATCTGTGCAACTTCTCCCGACACGGCGAGTACCTCGCCTCCGCTAACGGGTTTACTCTGCTTTCCATGGCTTTTGCCGGTGCCACTCTGCAAGGTTCGGTTTTTGAGCGGTTCCTCAGGTATATACGAAAGCATTATGCAGATTCAAGTCTGACGATAGAGGCAATTGCCAATGCCTTAAAAATCAACCGGATAACCCTGTTACGTGCTGTTATCAAGGCAAGTGGCATGTCTCCCAAAAAATATCTTGATATGTTGCGTTTGCGGGAAGCGCTCTCGTTGTTACGTGAATCAAACTTCAGCATCAAGGAGATAGCGGCCTATACAGGTTTTTCTGGCAGCAATTATTTTGCCAAATTCATCCTTAAAAAAACCGGGGAATCGCCTTCTTTTCATCGGACAAGCCGGGACTGATGTGTGACAGGATTTTTTCAGTCGGATCAGCGCTTATATCCCAGCCGGCTACTTTTATTGGATGTGCCGGCTTTTCATTGCTTGTTTGGCTGCGCCGGATGCCGCTTCTTCGGGCATTTGCGAAATCTGAAGCGGCAGGCCGAATTCCTGCTCGATGGCGAACTGTATGCTTTTCACCAGTCGCACTGCATTTCCGGAGCCAATGACCACTTTTCTTGTGCGCAGCAAATCAACCGGGAATGGGCGCATCAGATTACGAACGATTCCGACAGCCAGAGCAGCGGCAAGTTTTCCGGGTGTAGTATTGTTTAATGTCAATCCGCACACTGTGCCACGCAACGCGGAGTCGTGACGTTCGCCGAGAAAATGTGGCAACACCACAAGTTCTGTTTTTTCTGTCTGAAGTTCCTCGAGTGCAAGTTCATCTAAACGATCCAGCAACTCATGCCTAGGCAATTCCGCATCGCCCAGATCACGCCGAAAGTTGTTGATCGTGTCAGCCAGCCAGGCAAAAGCTGAGCCGCCGCAGAGCGGTGCGGACACCAGAAGAAAGCGTCCACCGGGAAATGGGCGGATTTCCAGCTCCGCCGGGATATTTGCCGGCATGGAGTCAACAACTGCTGAAAGTTGCGCTCCTGTGCCGAGAGTCAGATACAATTCCTGTTTGACATCGCATCCAGTACCGAGTACCGATGCCTGATTGTCACCGATCGCATTGACCACTGGAATCCCCGCCGCAAGGCCGTATTTCGTGCTTGCTTCTGCTGACATCCGCCCGGCTACGGAACCGGAGGCGCGGATGGATGGCAGGATGGCATTCGGGATGGACAGTTTTGCCAGCGCGTCAAAGGCCCAGTCGTTCCGGGTATAATCATAGATACCCCAGCTTGCCGCGTGAGTGGGGTCCGTCAGTATGACATTATTGCCGGTCAGTTCCGCAACCAACATATCACTGATCGTTGCGGCTTGCATGGTATCATCAAGCCGTCCTTCTGCGGCCAGCCTTGCCAAGGTCAAGCCGCCGAAGCCCTCGTGGAGTGACAATCCTGAAACACGGTTGAACTCGCTGATCATCTCTTGGCCGCAACGGCAATCCTGCCACGTGACCAGTGGCGACAATCCCTTTTTGCCACGGATCATAAGCGAGTGCATTTGTCCGGTAATGCCTACTGCGCCGACCTCCTGACGAACCTGTTGCGGAAGTTCCTCGAGCAAATTCCGGACACAATCGAATATCTTTCCGGCATCCTGTTCGGCGGCGCCGGGCACTGCCGTTTCGAGTTTGCCATGGTGTACTCGGCTGACAACTTTCTCTACCGTTCCAGCTTCGTTGATAACCACCACCGCAACTTTTGTTGTGCCTAAGTCGATTCCAATCGTTTTCATTTTTCACCCAAAACAGACAGCATTGATATGATCTTTGCGCAAACGCACAACAAATTGTTCCAGGTTTTCACGCGGCGGCGGTTGGACATCGCGGCAGGCCGACTCTCGTCCCAGCGCCATATATTTGGGCTCGGCAAGGTGATGTTGCCGCAATAGTTCCACATGAAGTTCTTCTTGCGGCCTGAGTGAGAGCAGTTCGAGCAGAAATTCGTGCAGCTTCTGTTGCGCCGGGAGATCGTCGTTAAGCCCCGAAACAACCGGAATCCGCACTGTGAAAGAAGGCTGATGCTGGGCTGCGAAACGCAGATTATCTTTGCAAAGCTCCAGTAAAGCGACATTCGGTGAAACGCGTTGCCTGAAACGCTCCAGCTCAAGGGTCTTCAGATCGGCATAGAGAAAATCGACCATCATTGCCGCGTCGCGGAAACCGGGAGTAGATGCGTTGCTCTCCATGGCAGTATGGATTTTGGCCTCCCGCAACAATCGGAGCGCCTCGAGCAATTCCGCGATCTGCAAGGTTGGTTCTCCGCCGCCGAAAGTCACTCCATTGATGAAAGAGCGCGCTTTCCGGGCCTTGCGGACAATTTCCCCGACGGTGATTTCATGCCCCACCGTTATGGTGCGTTCCGGGTAGCGGAGAATTTCCGGCTGCGGCGAGATGCTTTCCGGCGCTCCACACCAGTCGCAACGAAAATTACACCCTTTGAGATAAAAAATAAGCCGGGTGCCGGGGCCATCATAATTATCACTATAGCCGGAATCAAAAATGATCATGCAAAGGGGTCCTGTGCCAGAAAACGATATTGCCGCGCTTTCCAGTTCTCCCCCAAACGGCGTTGATCGCCCAGGGATTTGAAGCATCCTTTTGCCAATTCGTCCATAGGCTGACGGTAGCTGATGATTCCTTTCGCTCTGCTCTCCGGGAGTCCATCGATACTGAAAACCGGAACCCCACACTCTGCGAACATCAGTGCGGTTGGATCATTGACTGCGAAAATAGCACTGTGTTCGGGGAAAATTTCGGGCAGTTCAGTTGAAAAATCAATGCCGTGCGCGGCACATTCCTTGCGGCAGCATTGCAGCCGTTCATGGTTGCTGTCAATATCCAATCCCGTTGGATCGACAAAGTAAACTCTGCGAATCCCGCGCTCTTTGGCTTTTTCAAAAAGTGCGCGCATGGCGCCGGCATTGTCTAAACAGACATAATCGGCAATTTTGCCTGGGTTGATCCGGTCAAAAAAGACCATATTGACCCCGAGAATGCGCAACCGGAAAAACAATTCGAGATCCAGTGTCCGGTCAATTCCCCAGACCACCATGTCACGGATGCCATGCAAAGCCAGCCGAATGACTGCTTCATTCTGCTGTTGCCCGGAACTGCCCGGTTCCAGCACGGTGATCACATCGCGTTTGGCGGCCTCATTGCAGAGCGTGCTCAAAAAACTGCGGACAAAATGATCCTCGATCGGCAATATCGCAGCGATCTTGGAGATTTTGCCTTCTGACGCAGCTAATTTTGTATTGACGATGCTGCCAACTTTCTGCTTGCGCAGGATGGCGTGATTGTCCACCAGTTTGGCGAAGGCGCGCCTGATCGTAGTGCGGCTGGCGCCAAACCGTTGCATGGCCTCATTTTCAGTCAGAAATCTCTGACCCGGCAAAAAACGTCCTTTGAGGATATCCTTAAACAAAGACTGGTAAATTTTTTCCGTAAGTTGCATATAACGATGACATTTTTCAGGATCAGCTCGCTCGCTCGTCGGCATCCAGCCTGGCAATAATGTCGTTCTGGATGGCGGGTGACAAATCCAGAAAATTGACAAACGTGCCGTGGATACGCATGATGTAAATACCCCCGGGAGCGTATTTCTTGGGATTTTCCAACACCTTGCGTAAATTCACTTTGGAATCGATATTAAAATAAACGTAGAATGGGGTATTGTCCAACTCCTCTTTGTAGCCAAAAAGCGGCTTGATGATTTTTTCGGTGAAAATCACCATTTTTTCATCGGTATTTTTGCCATTGCGGAAGACTTGCGGGGAGATTCCCAGATGTGCGGCATAGCCACCAAGAAAGTCGCTGTAATCAAGTTTTCTTTCACTCAAAAGCATATCTATCCTGCCGCCCATGGCATTTTCAGGTCTTGGGTCGATGCCGTAGCCGAGCATTTCACGCGCGGCTCTGCCGTCTGGCGTGGCGCCGACATGGTATCCATACAACAGATGAGTGCTTGGCGTCGAGAAGTCCGGCAGGAACGGGTTTCCGGCTGGATTGCGCAATGCATGCACTTTGGCGCTGGTCATTCTGGCGATTCGGACCGCCACGGAATCCGGTTCATCGAGGTCATTGCCGTATTTTGGCTGTTTTTTCAGGTATTCTCGCAAGTCTGCTGCTCCGGCGAAATTCTTTTGCAGAGCATCAAGCAGTTCTGCTGCGAACCCCTTCCGTTCTGCCATGCCATGCTTGACGGCGACGAGAGAATCTGCAACCACGCTCAAGCCGTGAATCAAGCAGCCGCTGGCATGGTAGGTCACGCCGGGGTGTTTTACATCCCGCATGTCGCGTCCGGTTTTCAGTCCTTCCATCAATGCGGAAGTGAAAGGAACCGGCATAAGGGCAATCGCTTCTGTACAACCGTTCGCCGCCTTTTCCATTTTTACAAGAATCTTATCCAGCTGCTTAAAGAATGCCGTTTCCAGATCAGCGAGCAGCTCATCCAGTCCGGCATAGCCAAGTTCAGCATAGCCGCAGGCAAGTTTCGCTCCGGAGAGCAGGGAGCGTCCGTCGTTGATGGTCAGCTCGAGTACCTTGGCAAGGTTGAGCCAGCTGTTGGTAGTATTGGCGCTTTCGCGTCCCATAATAAGCGGTTCTTGGCAGCCGGCAATGGAGTAATCCGGCCAATCTGCTTCAGCAATCTTTTTGCGTTCGAGCACCCGGAAGACCATGTCGTCATTAAAGAATGACGGCGTGGAATGTCCGGGCGTGAAGAAGAAACGTCCCATTGCCTGATAGAGGGTCTCTGGCGTATTGCGGTGTAGTTTGACCGATAGCGCCGGCTGAGGATTGTTGGACAGGAAGAACGCATCCAGCACAATGTAGGTCATCTCTGTGGTCAGATCATTGCCGGCGACATCGCGTCCGCCGACCATAATATTCTGCGAGATCGCCCAGCAACGTTCTCCAACCATCAGAAAGGCCAGAAAGGCGCGCACAAGCTGCACTGCTTCATCATGGCTGGTATCCAACAAATAGGGCTGCAAGATGCGGTCCAGGTTCCCGACTGAAAAAGCATAGGGGTTTGGTGCCTGTTCCAAAGTCATTGCCTGCCAGAGCAATGCGGCGCTTTGTACGGCTTCATGCAAATTCGTTGCTCCATGGGAGGGGACGCGGCGGCAGCTTTTGACGATCTGAGCAAGCCGAAAAACTTCTTCAGGTTGATCGGCGCGTTCCTTCATGAGCTGCTCGGCGAGGTCTGCATAGCGCATAGCCAGAATTTCTGCGGCGGCAAGCGCTGCATGGATATGAGCGGCTTCAGGAATGAATTTCTGACCTTTGATGCCATCCTTCAGGATTGGGCGCAAATCGGGAATCGTGTGCCCGGTGACCGGCTCAACAAAAAAGGCGACTTCTTCAGTCAGCTTGCCGGTTTCGGCATAGACTTTCTGCAACGCCTTGACATAGGGGGTGTTTTTATAATAACTGCGGACTTTCTCGATGCGTTGCTGCGGAAAAGTATCATCCGGCGTAAGGTCATCATAGATGGCAACCGGATCACAGTAGCCGGCGAAAGTTTCAACCCTGAATGCCGGGTTAATCAGTGCATAGCTGGGACTGAAAGCGTCATCCTGAGTCCCGGCAATCACACTGCCGGGTGGAATCGACAAGCGCATACGCTCGATACAACGACAAAGAATCGCCGCTTGCACTTCCTCTGCATCAGGATCAGCAAACTCCTGACGCACATGCATCTTAATCTCCTGAAATTCAAACCACCCGGTCATCCGTTGCTGTGAAAATTTGTACTCGAGCAACTGTTGAATACCCTTGGAAAAAATATCGCTTCTATCCATCTTAAACCCCTTTTTGCAGCTAGTATCCAAAATATTTCAAAACCGGCCCTTGCATCTTTTAATTGTCATATTATACTATACCATAAGACAAATAAAAAGCAAGGGGCAAATCAGAGATAAATCATGTCCGGAGCGGTGAAATTTTTACCAAATCGGGTCTGGCGGGTCTACCGTGGCGGCAGCGGTATTGACCGGTTGCGTTCGGCTACATTTGCAGCTGATGGGCACTTTCCTGAGGATTGGATTGCGTCAACCACTCCTGCCAACAATCCGCAATATGAATCTGCGGATCAAGGTTTCAGCCGCATTGCATCTTCTGACGGCGCCATGCTTTTCCGTGATTATCTTGAGTCGGCTCCCGAATATGCTCTTGGTGCAGCTCACCATCGCCAGTTCGGCTGCAATCCGGCTTTTCTGATGAAAATCCTTGATTCTGCTGAACGTCTGCCGATTCAAGTGCATCCGACTTTGCCGGATGCACGACGCTTTTTCAACAGTGATTTTGGGAAAACCGAGGCATGGTATGTTGTTGCCACCCGTACAGTTAATGGAGAGGAGCCATGCCTGTTTATGGGGTTCAATGAAGAGTTGGACGAGCAGCTTTTCCGGCGCGAGGCGCTGAGCGGGAATTTCTCTGAAGGGAGTAATATGCTGCACAGGCTTAACGTGCGTCCGGGCGACTGTTATCTTGTTCCTGGCGGGCTGCCGCATGCCATCGGGAGCGGAGTTACTCTTATCGAAATCATGGAACCGAGCGACTTGGTCGTTCAACCGGAACGATACTGTGGAAAGCAGCCTTTGTCAGATGCTGAACGCTGGAGCAACGCAGAACCCGAAGATGCCTTATGCTGCTTTGATTACAAAGCCGAGACTGAAGCGGAGGTGAGAAAACGCTGCACACCGCCGATCAAAAAGCTGGATGATTCCCTTTCAATTATCATTCCCAGAGAAAGCGCCCAATATTTCGAGGTCCAGAAACTCGTCTGCAATGGCAATTACCATCTTGTCAATCGCGAAAAATGTCACCGGGCCGGTGTTGTCGTTTCCGGTGCTCTGACATTGAAAGACTGCCGTGGCGGCGAACTTGAACTGAACTGCGGAGATGCATTTTTTCTGCCATTCGCAATGCCAGAATGCGAATTTACCGGAACCGGTGAAGTGATCTTCGCCCTGCCGCCTGCTCTCAAAGAAACAGCGCCGCCTTTACCATAAGAGCACGAAGATAAAAGGGATACTGAAGTGCGTTTTTATCTTGACAGCAATGATTGGGAAGCCGATTACTTTGTTTCCCATGAAGATTATGTGCGCTGGCGCAATAACGGACGGCGCATACAGAATATGTATCTCGACAGCGCACTAACTTCCGGATTTCTTGACGAAAATAACCTTGCACGCGCATCATTCCGTGGAACTGTGCCAGGGTGCGACCGTTCGATGCTATTGGAAAACGGAGTGATTGCGGAACCGTTTTATGATCGCAACATGGATCACAGCCGATGGTCTGAAAATTTCAGCTGGGGGTTTCGCAGACGCTTTTCCATTCCAGCGGAAATGCGTGGCAAACAAAGATTCCAAATACATTTTTGCGGTATCGATTACCAAGCTAATTTCTTTCTCAACGGGGTTTACCTCGGACAACATACAGGGATGTTCATCCCGTTCGAAGCTGATGTAACCGACAGTATCCGTAACGAGGATAACCTTCTAGTCGTTATCTTCGATCCGGTACCGAAAGCTTCTCCAGACCATACGGACCCCTTTTCCCCAAAACCAGCGGAGTTTGCGGAATATCATCGCGCACAGATGAGTTACGGGTGGGACTGGATGCGTGGCATGGTTGCTGCCGGTATCTGGGATCACGTTTATCTTAATGCCAATGATGAAGTACGCGTTACGGACTTCTTTTTCCATACCGACCGGAGCGGAAAAGTCGAGTTGTCACTGGATACGATTGCCCAGAAAAAAGACAGCTATCAGCTGCAGATCGATGTAGCCCCTGTCGGTTTTGAGGCACAAAGCTATAGCTTCGAATTTATGATTGAGCTGCAACCGGGCGATAATCAGAGCACTCTCAATTTCACTTGCCCTGAACCGGAATTATGGTACCCAAACGGCTATGGTGAACAACGGCTCTATCGGCTTACCTTGACGCTGGGTGGTGAAGTCACCACAAGGATGGTCGCATTTCGTACCTTGCAGATGTGTCGCAACCTCAATTCACCAGACAGGGCATACAATCAGACGTTCACTTTCAATGATGTCCCTGTTTTTGCCCGTGGTGTCAACTGGGTGCCGGCAGACCTGATGCATTGCAGAAGCGGTGCCGCGGAGTACGAGCGTCTCGTTCGCTTGGCGGCGGAAGCGGGAATCAACCTCTTCCGCATCTGGGGCGGTGGCATCGTCGAAAAAGAAGAATTTTATGATACCTGCGACCGTTATGGAATCATTGTATGGCAAGAATTTATGCATTCATGCAGCAGCTACCGCAAGGATGCGGAGTTTCTGGCCTTTAAAAAGCGCGAAGGCGAGGCGATTCTGCGCAAAACACGCAATCATGTTTCTGTTTCCTTGTTTTGTGGCGGAAATGAAGTGCAGTATTACGGAGAAATTCCGGACAGTCCACTTTTTATTCAGTACCGTGAATTAGTGCATAAGCTGGCTCCGGACCGTCCGTTCCGCACGTCCTGCCCGGATCTTTCGGTACCCGGCGAACGCAATCATGGCCCTTGGCATTTTATGGCACATGCAAAGATCAATCCCCATGATCGTCTGCTGGCCAGTGAGCTTGGATGCAATGGATTCCCTGAATTGGAAAGCATCAAACGCTTTATTCCAGAGCATGATCTCGATAATCCTGAAAGTCAGAGCTGGAAGTATCATTTTGCGATTCCCTGCCGCGATCAGGATTGGCGGGTGCCGCTGCAGTATTTTGAAGCGAATGATCCTTGGCGTCGCTCCCAGGCGTCGATGTTTGCCCAAAGCGACATTGTTGGATACTGGATGAATCATTGCCGCCGTAAATTCCCGCATACCAGCGGCTGTTTCATCTGGCAATACAATGAACCATGGCCAACGCTGGCGTTAAGTCTGGTTGACTATTATACACTGCCGAAGATAGCCTATTATCGCCTGATGCGAATCCAGAAAAGCAATGTCCTTTCGTTGCGAGATGAAAACTGGTGTTGCGAGAACGGGAAATTTGCTGCGGAACTTTTCCTGACCTCAGACTTGGGCGCCGAGCGTCTGACGGCTTCATTCCGCCTGCTGACGATGGACGGAACCTGTATCTTCAACAAAGAATACAGGGGAGATTTTGCATGCGGAACAGTCAAATTGGATGATCTCGCTGTGGCTATTCCGCCAGATGTGCCGGGTGGGGTAGTGCTTGCCGAACTCAAGCTTGCACAAGATAAAAAGGAAATCTTTGAAGACACCATCCTCTTTGGGGTGCCGGATTATAAGAAAGTTTTCGATGCCCCCAAGGCGGAAATTAAGGTAACCGCTGAACTTACCGATGAAACGGAGAAGCTGTTACGGGTAACGGTCGCCGCTGGCGACAACGCAGCAATAAACCTCCGTCTCAAAATTTTGAACTGCCCACACGAGCTGGTGTATTGGCGAAACAACTATCTGACCATACCTGCCGGGGGTTGCCGCACAATCGAAGCGGCATTTTCCAGCCAGACCCCGATGATCCGTGAACTGGAAGTGTCCGCATGGAATACGGATACAAGAGTCATTCCGATAACCGGAAAATAAAAACAGGACAGGAGGAATAATGTTGCCACGCAAAGTTTTTCTGAATGACGGTTGGACTTTCTCCGAAAGTGGAACATCTACTTTTCTGTCAATCGAGGTTCCCGGTGATATCAATGACGCATTGCACAAACATGGCAAGCTCCCGGACCCGCATGTCGGTATGCAATTTAGACAGTATTATCCGAACAGCGCTAAAGGATGGCTCTTCAAAAAGGAATTTTCGCGCCCGGAATATAAGGAAAACGCAGAATTAGTCTTTGAAGGACTGACCGGCGCGGCCGAAATCCGTCTGAACGGAAAGGTGCTGGGGAATGCTCGCAACGCACATCGCCCACACCGATTTGAAGTTGCTGAGCTTCTGTTGAACCACAACAATTTATTGGAAGTCGAATTTGAACCAATAGAAGTCAGTGTCGGTAAACCACGCCGAAACCCTTTCGGCTGGGGGAATGAGCGTACGATGTTGCGAACTCCGCCGTTCAACTTCGGGTGGGACTGGTCAGTAGCTGTTCCCAGCACTGGTATTTCAGGCGATGTTTATTTCGAATGCGACAATGCTTTGCGCTGGGTTAATATCAATTATCGCACACCGGAACCAGGACGTGCCGATTTTTTCTTTGAAGTTTCGCGTGCCGTTCGTGATGCAGGGTATGAAGTACATTTGCATCTGACTGGACACGGAGTGGATATCCACGAACGCATCAATGGTAACATGGACGTGCCACGCTGGGCAATCGAGGAAGGAACGATCTTTTCTCAACACCGCGTTTTTACCACAGTCCATGTGCCAAATGCCAAAGAATGGCTGCCAAATGGAACCGGAGAAGCAGCCCTCTATGACTGGAAAGCGGATATTGTTATCGACAAGAAAATTGTTGACTCGAAAAGCGGCAAATTGGGCTTTCGGTATGTGAGAGTAGTGGAATATCCCTTTCGGAAAGAATCCGGACCAGGATTCTCTTATGAAATTGAGATCAATGGGCATCGCATTTTCATTAAAGGAGCAAATTGGATACCAGTGACCCTGTGGCCAGCGACAGCAACCGAGGGGCAATACCGTCGCTTGCTGGAACTTGCACGCGATGCTGGATTCAATATGCTGCGAGTCTGGGGAGGGGGTATTTATGAACGCGACCTCTTCTATGACCTTTGCGATGAATACGGGATCATGGTCTGGCAGGATTTCATGTTTGCCAGCAACGCATATCCTGTGGGAATTCTGCGTGAAGAGATCAAGCTGGAAGCCGAATACCAGCTCAAACGCCTGCGCCTGCATCCCTGTATCGTACATTGGTGCGGAATCAATGAGGATGTCTTTTCCTGGGCATACCCGGGATGTGGGCGTCTGGAAGGTGTGGTGCAGGCTGATATCGGCGACTATAGCGGAACAGGAATATGGCAATTCCACGATGACCCTGAAATCTACAGCATGATCCTGCGCGGTCTGACCGGTTTGTGGGCAAACGGGGTGCCGTACATTGAGTCCAGCCCGGCATCGCACGGCGACTGCGGCAACCTTCCGCAATCTGGAAATTGCCACTTTAATTGTTTGGGTCAAGTGATGAATTATCCTGATAAATTCCGTGAACATTTCACGCAGATTTGTTCGTTCAACACAGAATTCGGCATTCAAGGACCTGACAGCGCTTTCGAGACCCGCCGCTTTCTTGGTGAGGAGAATTGCAAAGAATGGCCCCCGTCAAACGAAGAAGTATGGGTAGCACACTTGCAACGCGGAAATCGTGGTCCACTTTGGAAAATGCAGCTGGATGTCGCTGAAAAGCTGATTGGTCCAGTCGATTCATTCGAGACCTTTATTCGCAACGGACAGGTCGCCCATATTGAACTGATGCGCTGTGAATACGAATACTATCGTGCCAACCGCCCTGATTGCGGCGGAACAATGGTATGGATGTTCAATGATTGCTGGCCGACCGGAAACTGGTCAATCATTAACTATTACGGACGCCCAAAACCGGCATATTACGCAGCCAAACGCGCATGCGTGCCCTGCTTGCCGATCGTAGTATCGAGAGCGGGCAAGGTCGAGTTTGTTTTCGACAACCAGAGCCTCGATGATTGTCAACTCCAGTATAAATATGGCTTGATGAAACTTGATGGTACCGTTATCTGGAGCAGAGAAGATTCAGCCAGCGCACCCGCCAATAAGCTGACAAGATTGCATATAATACCGCTTGATGAGGAAGAACAGAGTTCACCCGGAGACCATTACTTCCTCAAAGTCAAAGGCTATGACATTGTTCGTTGTTTTTACCGGGGATGGCGGAACATCGTTTTTCCGGCAGCCAAACCAACCATGGAACAGGTCAGACCGGGTATTATCAAAGTATCAGCCGGAAACACCTATGTGCGAATGGCACACCTCGTTCCTAAAAACCCATTGCAAATAGTCGATTTTTCGGACAACTATTTTGACCTTGGACCAAACGAAGGCAGAGAGATTGAAGTCACTGCTGACAGCAGTGAATTGAAACTTCTACATTGGATGAGTAATTGGGAATAAACAAATGGAGGATTGTAGAAAAACATGCAACAACGAAAGATAACATCAAATTTCATAATTCTCAGAATGTTCCAGCACGATCGATGATTACCCTTTGCCCCATGAAATATTCACAACAATTGATGAAAACATGATTGAAAGGAATTAGAAAATGCGCAAACTCTTTACTTTAATTGAACTGCTCGTCGTCATCGCAATCATAGCCATACTTGCATCGCTTTTGCTACCAGCTTTGCAATCTGCCCGCGAACGTGCCCGGATGATATCTTGTGCCAGCAACCTAAAGCAGCTGGTGCTGGCTGAAACCTTGTATGCCGGCGATTTTAATGACTATAGAACGCCCATGCCGAAAAACGACAGCTTTGTAATTGGACCACTGACTGAAACGGGTTCTTATAACATGGGAAAACTTTACGTTTTGGGCTATTGTTTCACGCCCAAATCTTTCTATTGCCCCAGTTTGAAGTTTAATGTAGTCAGCGGTACACGTACGGATCACACAGCTTGGTCTCTGGGAACTATTACCACAACCTATATCGGCTATTATTCGGCCTCATTTAAACAACATGCAGACTGGGATTATACAACGACGACTTTCAAACTATACGGGCCTTTTCCTAAGTTCGTCGACGGCAGCAACAAATCTGCCAAAAGTGCATCTGCCATGCCACTTATGCTTGACTTTCATAATAAGCAAGGTTGTGTAGTCGCTGTCCCACACCGTCTGAAGCTCAATGTTGGTTTCTGTGATGGCTCCGTTGATACCTTCAACGATATAAAACGTGAGATTTTCCTTCCTACAGGCGTGGGACATTATTCCAACTCTTACAAGGCTCCGGATGTCATCATGCAGAGCCGTGGTGCGGCCGAATAAAATAATCTTGGCGTAGTATGACCGTCCACAAACCATTTTTTGTCCACGGAAAGCACGGAAAACTTGGCGTGGGCTAATGCCAACAACCCACACGGACGGGGCACGGACTTTACACGGACGGGGCACGGACTTTACACGGACTTTACACGGACGGGAAACGGACTTTACACGGACTTTACACGGACTTTACACGGACAGCTGATCGGTCGGATTGGTCGGATCGGCACGATGCTTTGCGCCGTAGGCGCTTAACTATGCTTAACCCCAGGCTTCAGCCTGGGGTGAGGAACCCACCCAAAGACAGTGCCTTGTAAAGGCACTACAATCAGATGGAGAAATGCTTATATGCCAATGACTTGGAGCTTTCTTCTCAGAAAAATCTGTCCAAAAAAAGAAGATTTTGGGCGATAGTAGTGCAGGGAAATTTGTAGGTTTGTTGCTTTGCCGCATGGACCTTCTCTGGCAAAATCCTTTGACTAGGTGAAAAAAGGAGTTTTATGATGCGATTTCAGTATTGCCTCGCAGCTGTTCTGTTGTGCTCAGAAATATTGCTTGGAGCTGCCGTGCTTTCCTCAAACACAGGGAAATATATTTTTAACGAACAAAACGGCGCATTACAGTCGATAGAAGATGCCCGCAACGGCAGGAAAACTGTGTCGGTGCACAATTCCTATCTGGTACAACGCAAATCCGGGGACCTTCAAGCGGATGAAAAGAACGATTCCGTAACGGGAAAAAGCACTGTCGGAAACTCCATCACCTATGTCTGTAACAATCCTGATTTGCCGGATTTTGAAATCCGCAAACGATATTGGATTGCCGATGGTTTATTAAGACGAGAACTCACGCTCCTGAATCGGTCATCTGAAAAAGCCTATTTTTTCCCCTTTTCCGAAAGCATCTTTTCGCCTGAATTCAAAGAAAAAGCCTATTATTTCGGTGCCGGTTACCTTGGTCCTTTCAAACCTGCCGCCGTTGTTGACATTCCCACGCCTGTTAATGAATATGTGCAAACTTCCAAAGGCATGGTGCTGATCAATGCTAGTAACGAGCTTGGCAGTTATGCTCATTACCGTGTCAAGATCAATGATACGATTGTCTATCCATGGTGGCAAAGTGCGATTAGTAGATACCGGGAAAAAGAAGACAGACTCTATTATATGCCCAATGGTTGGAAAATGTGCCTGGGCGGACTCGATATCGAGCCGAATGACGGATCAATCCGTCTGACCGACGCTTTCAGCTTTTTCCATGGCAGCCTGTATGATTTTTTTACCGGAGTGTATGGTTCGGATACCGAGATCACCAGCGAACTTGCGGCAATTCAGCCGGTTCCTGAAGTCATGGCCGATATCGTTGCTATGGTCACGCAGGGCTCCAACGACTCAATGAGATATCTTGGCGAAATGCTTGATGAGGGAATATTTCTTTACAACACCGGCCTTATGGCTTCTTGGTTTGATTATCGCATGGATGGTACAATGGTTGGCTGGCAGGGGGGAGAGATCACCGCAGACGACCTCGCGCATTTTTTCCGCAGTATCCGCGATATGATCCCTGGAAGAGTGATGACCAGCCATTACACTGTCCCCATCGCCGCAACATTGCCTGCCCCTATATTCAAAGAACGTCCTGAATGGTTCCGTGTCTATGACCGCGAGGGCCGTGAGGACAGTCTTTTCCCAGGCATGAGTAAAAACTTTCAGGCGATGCTCAATAAACCGCAAGCCCGCAAATTCTTTATCGATGGGGTCATCAGTCAAGCGGAGAAACTCGGCAACAAAGCTATATATGTCGATGAAGCGCAACAGTATAATGTTATCAATTGGCAAACCGGTGAAATGATGCGGGATGATCATACGGTGGAACTTTGGCGGGAACTGAGAACACGCGCCAGGGAAAAAAATCTGATTTTCACAATGAACGGTTCTGGGCAGCCATTCGGTGATTTTAGCTATATGGAAAATTGGGTTCTGCTGTCGCCGCCAAAATGGCGCGAATATGCAGGAGTCGCCTTGGGGTTGGAATTGTTCAGTATGCTGCGTCCGGGAGCTAGGATCAGTCCACTTTATTGGCATATTCTCCGGGAGAATGACTATACCAACCGTTTGCTGGCACTCGGCTGGATACCAACGCTTGGTTATGCGGCAGACAATTATCCGCTTGCTCCGGTGCGTGCTGCCTATGAGGCTGGGGATGCCAATCCTATCCCCCTTGCATTTACACCAAACTGGATGGAAGACCCCAGGACTGATATTGAATCCTATGCCATACAACGCATCGGTGGCAAAGACACATTATTAAGTTTCATTAATCGGGGACCCAAACAGGATATTGCCATCCAGCTTGACCTTGCTACGCTGCCACACGATCACGATGCTCGGATCAATATCTGGCGAATGCCAGTTTGGCGTTTTGCTCAGGAAACTCCGGTTCATGAGTGTAAAACAGGGGATCGATTCTTCTTATCTAACCGGGAATACCGGGATAATTACCAAAAATACGGTTGGCTGGGTGGCTTCGTCGGGGCGCCTCAACTGGTCTATAGTGGCAATGCACAAGGTACCTTCAAGGATACAGCGCGTATGATTGATGAGAACCACATGGTGCAATATATCATCACAGCAGGGCCGATGGCCATTTATACAGTCAACAACCTCGGAGCAAACTACTTCTTTACGCATAACCGGAAAGTCTCGATCGACGGCAGGAAAATAATGAACGAGGCTGAAAAACTGGAAATTATGCTGGCCGACCTGGATTATGAGTTTACTGACATTACCGTCAACGGCAAGGCGGACATCCCTGTCAAAACTATCGATATTGGCGGAGTGGCTATGCAATGCATTACGGTGGGTACAGGAGAAAACACCGTTTCGTACCGCCCCATAGCACGGCGAAAAAATACTGACAAAGCGGCTTTACAGGCCAACTACAATCCTGCTAAAAATCAAATCGAGGTCAGCAACGCCGATCAGGGTGAACTCTATGCGTTGACTCTGCGTGGAGCCACGCTTTACTGTGGTACTGCACCAATACCTGTTCCGCCGCAACATGAGGGCGGTATCTATCAGATGCGACGAATCGGAGATATCGAAACGGTAAATATCACCCTTCCAGATGGGGAGTTGACCGAAGTTGCCAAACTCTACAATACCGTCTTTCACCCTGAAAAAAGACAAATCCGAACCGTTCATACCGAAAAGGACGGTGTTGTTGTCACCAAGGCAGCATCCTATGTCAGCTCTTGGGAAGACGCCTATGAACTTCAGCGTACCCAACCTGTTTCGATTGTTGAGGCCGATGAAAAAAGCCTGTTCTTGCGTGCAAATACTACGCCACGGGAGCGAGTCAGTTATGTCAAGCATTACACACGCAACTTCGCAGGATTTGAGATGAATGGCGCCAGACAGATTCGTATCCGGTTCCGCAGTAATTTCGGACAGGTACAGTCACTTTCAACGGGACATATCACTTATAATTTCAAACATCCGCGACAGGATTTCGCTGGGTTTGTAATTGATTTTCAGGTCAACGGCGAATATGCCAAACGCGTAGCGCTCTCCGCAGCAATATACAATAAAAGCTTTGCCTGCGATACGCCACCATGGGGATGTGCGAAAAATCAAGATATGCATTTTGATCTCGGACCATTAGCTGATAAAGCAGAGCAGACTTTATCATTTGACCTGACCCAGATTGCGCCCGAAGGCTGGAACGGCACAGTGTTTTTCAGCATCGGCGGAAACAACCTCAATGCCAACCGCAAACTGGAAGCAACGATCCTCGAATTCAATAACTCTTCGGCTGACGACTTTGTCAAATTCTCTACTGCCAAGCATGGTACTCCAGACCCGCTGCAAATGCCGCGATTGCTCAAAAAACCAGACTCGCTCGATAAAATAAATCATGAGGAGTGGAAGAAAGGCTGGGCCAGAATTGAAAAACTTCAGAAAATCCAAAAAACGCATAACGAAATCACTCAGCAAACACGGGGTTATTTTGCTTATGATGAGCATTGTCTTTATATCGGAGCTTTTGCGGAGGAAACAGGGCGTAAAATGGTGGCTGTAGACCAACCCTTGTGGCGAAACGACTGCCTGGAATATTATTTCATCCGCCCCGATGGTCAAATGCTCCAAATGGTTATCGATGTGCGGGGTAAAATGAGTTTTCATGTCAGGCTCCAGGACGCTATTCCAAGCGATGGCATCACTGTCCGCTCACAAAAGATAGATGGAGAAGGCTTCTATACTTTTGTGGCAATTCCATGGAAAAAGCTTGGCATTAACAGCATCGCTGCCGGGACTAAATTAAAGTTCAACCTTTGTCGTACAAGAAACGGCGAACGTCAGGAATTCGGATCGTGGGGGGTAGTTGAAAGTGCATATGCGGAATCAGACGGATTTGGAACGATCATCCTCGGCAGATTCGGACAGGGACAGGGACGTTACGAGGAAGTGATGCTTGACAACAAATGACCTTGAATGAAAATCTACCGGCAGGAGTGTGTCATTGTCTACATATATGGCACAATCACAAATGAAAATGCACCGCCAAGGCGAGGCTGATTTTGAAAAATTGCATCCAATAGCGTAGCGTTTACCTGCTTTTGGAAACCATACATACCTAACTGATCAGACCAATACTCTTTATTTAAGAACTTTTTTAACTACGGGAAACACGGGAAATTCAGAAAATCTGTAGGGTTTACGACTCTGATAGTTCGATCGGATTAATCCAATCAATCAACCAAGTTGTTTTTTTAGCCCCCTGTATGTTAGATTTTACTGAAAAGATGTTTTGCCTGAGGGCATTGCGCTGTAGGTGTTAGCCCCAGCCTGAGGAAAGAGTCTCATCCAACGACAGTGCCTTGTAAAGGTACTATTCAGTGGCCTCGAGCAAAATCATATCGATTTTCTTGATCAGTATTTTCCCAATTTGGAGTAGCCCTGCGTGCGTGCCTCTCTCGGTTTCATTGCCCGTCTCAGTGCCGCCATTTGCAACATTCGTTCCGATGCCCTGATTGAATACGGTCAGAGTTATGCCTGGGCGCTGATTCTTGGAGAAGTCCCTTACCCCGGGTTGCGTCGCGCTCCGCGCTTCCTCACGGGGTTATTTTTATGTGGTGCTTTGCTGCTTCGCACCGGAAAAACTGCCCGGATAAGTATCAGCCGGTTCTGAATGAATCATCTCAAAAACCAAAACAGCGCCAGTGCAACTTTCACAGAGATTCAGTTCTCTGAACTTGCGCATCGAGTTTTTGAAAATCTTTCACAGGTAGCATGAAGCCTGATTGTCCGAGATCACGAAGTCTGAAGATAGTCTGTCGGCGATATAATGGGTAAATATCCATTTGGGAAGTGACCGGCATCTCGTGTGACAATACAATCCACCTTGGTTTGAACTGCTGAGAACAGCTGAATCGCATCCTCGAAATCCTTGTGAGGAAGCTCAGCCGCAAGGCGTAAAATTTTGTCATCAAGCGGAATGACTTTGAAAATATTCAGCACAATACGCACACTCTCGAGTGCGCGGTTTTTTCCGGCTTTGCGCACCATGATGAAGTACAGGTTATTCAGAGAAATAGCGGAAATATACCCTTCAGCTTTTCTGGATTCGCAATCCGCCCAAATGCGTGCTGCCGCTTGATGGAACTCCGGTCTTTTCAGCAGCACATCCAAAAGAACATTCGTGTCAATGAATATTTTTTTCATTTGATATCATACTTTTCCATCAGGGCGTCGGTAAGTTCTTCTCGGTAATCCCAATCATCCGGGAGCGCCGGCATGTCTTTTGCAAGTTCCAGTGCTCGCCTGGTCAGCGGCGGGAAGTCTTCCATGCGGCTTTCTTCCCATGGAGTGTCCTGCATGGCGATATAATTGCTGAACAAAGCAGAAATACTCGTCTTGCGGTGTTTCGCAAGCTTGCGGGCTTTTACCAACATCTCCGATGGTATGCTCAAGGTTAATTTTTTTGTAGCCATGATAGCCTCCGTACGTATGCTTCTGAAATAGAATATACGTAATATTTGCAAGAAAACAAGTCCACAGCTTATAAAACCCTACGAAATTATTGAAAATTTCGTATCTTTTCGTTGTTAAAAAAGAACATGACGCCAGGTTATTAGACCCCATCCAAAAAAGATTTTTTAACCACGGAACACAGGGAACACACGGAAATTTTATATAGGTTGCTGCTCTAGCGGGTTAGACTGCATGCGGTTTAAAAAGTAGCGCAACCGTCCCGGTTGAGAAGTCCGGACTGTCGTGAGGCGTGCAGTGCATCGAGTGCATCCGGCTTTCGCCCACATCGTCCACCATGTTTTCCGTGCCCTCCCTCCCCCGCTTACGCGCGCGTACTGTGAATTTGCGTTCTTTGCGGTTATCTTTGCGTTCTTTGCGGTTAT
>JAAZKR010000010.1 GCA_012799725.1 Oligosphaeraceae bacterium
AAAACCGGGATTATGCATAGTCAAGGCCTTACAGCACAACCTCTTAAATAGAGCCGCCACTCGAAGCCTTGTCCTGAAAATCTGCGTGCATCTCTGTAATCTGCGGATAAAATGCCGCCTGGATACTTTGGGACGGGGCTGGCTATTTTTGGGAACCACGCTCTGAAATCTATGGGACGGCTGTGATATGCAACCCCCCAAAAAAAAGACCGCCGGCATATTGCGCGGCGGTCTTTTTTTGATGCTGTAGCTTTGTAAGTGATTTTTATCGAGCGTAGAACTCGATAACTTTCATGATATCAACTGGGATCTGGATTTCCTCGGGTAACGGCTCACGAGTGACAGTGACCTTGCAGGTTTCCTGATCCTTTTCCAAGTAGTCCGGCACCAGGGCGTCATTGCTTTTCGCGATCTCATAGATAACCGGAGAGCGCTGAGCGTTAATGGAGATAACCTGTCCGGGGCTAAGTTTATAGCTGGCACGATCAACGATCTTGCCATCTACATATGCATGCCGATGTGAAACTAGTTGTTTGGCAGCCCAGATAGTCTTGGCTAACCCACTACGATAGACGGTACTGGCTAGACGCAGTTCCAAGCTGCGAATAAGCTTGTCGCCGGTTATGCCTTCGCCGATCTTGGCACGATGATACGCAAAACGCAGCTGGCGTTCGCTAAGGTCGTAGAAAGCTTTGAGTTTCTGTTTTTCCAGCAGCAGGTCGCCATAGGTAGAGAGCTTGCCGCGTCTCTTGGTCGGACCATGCTGCCCAGCCGGATAAGCCCTGGGAGTCGAGGTCTCTTCACGTCCGTCAACCCTTTTCACGGTACGGCTATTGGTGGGACAATTTGGCATGCCCCAAATGCATTCGCCGATACGACGACAAAGCGTGTGTTTAGCTTTGCCCGACTTCTGTTTCTTGTCCGCCATGCTTAATCCTTTCTTATGGCTGGGTGATAACGGCCTAGTCAAACTAGGAGCGCCAGAAAACGCAGCTCCGTGCCTGGCTTTGAGACAGCGGAGTCCTCGACAGCTTTGCCAAGGAGGCGCAGATAAAAGGCCGCGAAGCGCTTAATATATATGATCGGCATCGGCTTGTCAATCAAGAAACGAAGCTATTTTACCCTCTGTGATGCCCGCCGACGCCGCTATAATATGTTTTATTGGCTGCCCGACCTGGATTCGAACCAAGACAAACTGAACCAGAACCAGTTGTGCTACCATTACACCATCGGGCAAATACGTAGGGAACTTAAGATAGTGCCGCTTGTAAAATTTTCAAACCAACAACAAAATAATCTGCAATTTGCCAGTAGTATGTCAGTCTTCTGTAGTGCTGACTTAATTGCTTGGCGTCCTTGGCGTCTTGGCGGTTCAACGAAAAAAATTAACCGCCAAGGACGGCTTTGTGGAGTAGCGTCGCAGCTGTGATTGCCAAAGCGTTAAATTAAGAGTGTTGGCTCCACAGGCCCCATGCATTGCCACTTTAAATCAGCGCTACGGAAAATTGAGCCATTACATCTGCGATCAGCTATAAGAGCACAAAAACCTAAACATGAAACCAAAAAGGCATTAAATTTATATACTGTGCGTTATGATGTGATACTCACTTTGACGTCTGTCCCGGCCAGTCAGCGTGATAAAAAACGCCGATCTTTATGACTTTCCTGTCGCTCTTAGGAGCGGGTGGCATTCCTCTCGTCATCAAACACCGGATACTATTATGAAAGACCTTTTTTTTGCGGCCTTGGCAAATTGCCCTGCCGACTACGCCGAAATCCGCTATGAATATTTTGATGGCAGCGAATTTTCCTATCGTGGCATCGAGCTTGAGACCGCTGGTAGCAATAGCCGTTCTGCTGGAATAGTACGAGCCTGTGTCAAGGGTGGCTGGGGCATCTGCGAGTTTGTAAATCTTGATAATTTACGCCAAAAAGTATTGGAAGCCTGTGCGGATGCTGCTCTGATTGGTAAAGAGACCACTATGCTGGCCGAATATGAACCCATACCTGATCTTATCTCCAAGGCCGAATTTATAAATGATTTTCGTGGTATTTCTTATAGCGATAAGCTAGCCCTGATTAAGGCCTACAACGAACAGATACTAGGTGCAAATTCGGATATAGAATCCAGCCAAGTAAGCTATACGGAGCGTTTTCGCCAAATTTACTTTGCTTCTACCCGTGGTATTTACCATTACAAAGAATTGCCGCAAGTGATTCTGGCCATGAGTGCCATCGCCCGCAAAGACGGGCAGGTACAGCGCAGCGCGGAAAGTTTCTCGTCAAAAGACGATTACAATATTGTGTTGAACCGTGAAGCTGCTGCCGCCGAGCTTGCGCAACGTGCCAGCGATCTGCTCAAGGCTCCGAAATGCGAGGCGGGACGGCATACGGTTGTACTCAGACCGGATTTCGCGGGCGTCTTCATACACGAAGCCTTCGGTCATTTAAGCGAAGCAGATTTTCTTTTCGAGAATGAACCCATGCAAAAGCTAATGCAGATTGGGCGCAAGGTAGGCGTGAAAGAGCTAAACGTAGTGGATGATGGCACCATGCCCGGAATGCTGGGCAGTCAACCAGTGGATGACGAAGGCACACCAACACAATGCACCGAACTGATACGCAATGGCGAACTGGCCGGGCATCTGCATTCGCTGGAAACCGCCGGCAAAATGAAAGCCAAACCCAGCGGTAATGCGCGCAGTATAGGAGCAGGTCATAGCCCCATAGTACGCATGACCAACACATATATAAAGCCGGGAAAGCTCAGCAAGGAGGAATTGTTTGCCGGTGTTGATGACGGCATCTATGCCTGCGGTCTATATGGTGGACAGACCATGATGGAAATGTTTACTTTCTCGGCAGCTCATGCTTTCCGTATACGTAATGGCAAGATCGCCGAATTGCTGAGAGATGTAGTCATGAGCGGCAATGTTTTCGAAACCTTGAACAACATCGACGGTATAGGCAATGACCTAAGCATAATAAACCGAGGCGGTGGCTGTGGCAAGGGTGGACAATCCCCACTGCCGGTAACCTTTGGTGGACCGCATCTGCGCATTCGGGATGTACTGATAGGCGGCTAAAAGAGTCTTGAACGCAAGCTTGCTATTGTCAAAATTTGACAAACGAGGAGTATTATATGTCATTTTTCAATCAGGATCAGATTTATCAGATAGAGTCTTGTTTGTCTTTGGCTTTGAAGCGTGGTGCCAGTGGTGCGGCAATTGAGGCCAACTATGAGGAGAGTTACGCCTGCGGATTCGCTGCCGGAAGACTAAAACACACTGGTACAAGCGAGTCACTGCGTTACAAAATAGAAGTAATTCGCAATGGTAAGCGCGGTTCTGCCGGTGGCAATATTTTTACGGAACTCGATAAGATGCTGGAACGAGCCCTACTGTTAGCTGACAATGGCGCCAAAGCTAATTTTGACAGTTATCCTGAACCGGGCAGCAATTATGCGCGCATTAAACAAAATTGTAGCAGCGTTGCACGTCTAACACGAGAAAAATTGGTCGAGGACTGCAATATCTTGGTATCAAGATTAAAAGAGCTAGATCATAAATTAGACATAGATGCCGGTGCCAAACGCAGCCAAAGCCAAAGTATTTTTGCTCATACCGGTGGTTTTTTAAAAAAATACAACTATAGTCAATGGTCTTTGGGTGCCGGATTTAGTAAACTCAGCGGGGAAGACATGCTTTTTGCCGGCCGTGGCCGTTCTTGGGGCAAAGTCAATGCCCTGTATGATTTGGCATATTTAGGCGACAAGCTGATAGAGGACTATAATTACGGTAAACACATAGCCGATTTTGGTGGTGCTTCGCTGCCGGTAATTCTTTCGCCTGCGTTGACTATGAGTTTTCTTTCGCCTGTAGTTGGTGCCTTAAATGGGCGCAATGTATATAAAGGCATATCACCATTGAAAGATAAATTAGGTAAAAATGTTTTTAATGCAGATTTATCAATCAAAGATGAACCCCATATAGATTATGCTCCGGGCTCAAGCAGCTTTGACAGTGTTGGCCTGCCTACTAGACCGGCACTGTTGATTGAGAATGGCGTGCCACTGATGTTCATGTATGATTATGATACGGCACATTTAACTGGCAACTGCTCCACCAACCACATAGGCTGCGCACCATACAATGTACGTATACGCCCGGGAAAGATACATTCTAAAGAGTTATTGGCAAACTGCAAAGAGGCTGTCTACATACAATCATTGCTGGGTTTTGGTCAAAGTAATTTGGCAAACGGTGATTTTTCCTGCAATCTGGCCGTAGCCTACTTGGTGCGTAATGGTGAAATACAAGGACGCATAAAAAATGCCATGATGGCAGGAAATATATTTGAACTATTTGCCGGAGACATGCAGATCAGCGCCGACTTGGAAGCCAATTCGAAAATGCCACATCTATTTTTCCCAAGCATCAATATAGCAACCAAAAACAAATAAGTTTTTTCAAGCATCAACACACATAAAATAGCTGACTTTCAGGCTGCACTCTTCACTTGTTTTTTTCATTATCATGTACTATATTTATGCTTTGGGATATTTTGCCTGAATACCATGCAATAATACCTGTGCAACATTGTTCGAAAAGCCTGTTAATAGAAGTGTTAATAAAATTAATAACAATGTTATCAACAGCTTTTCATTAAATTTATTGTTTTTCTAACTTTCTCAAAACAATAACCTAACAAACCAATCAACATTTTTAAGGATCAGTAATAAGAATACCTTTTATTACTTTAAAAATTAATTAATTTCATTAGAATTGTGCATAACGCGTATCTGAGCTTGTAATCTGCCGGAGGAAAGGAATTAAGCAATGAAACTAAGCATCACAACCGAAAATCTTTTATTGGCCTTGCGTCGAGTGATGTCGGTAATAGGAAACAATCCGGCCAATCCGATTCTGAACAATTTCCTTCTCGAAGCTGCTGACAATAAATTGTTTGTCACCGGCTTGGATAACGAAATCTGCACTAAAACGGAAGTAGCCGCAATGGTATTCGAAGCCGGCAAAATAACTTTGCCAGGAAAAAAATTCTACCAAATTGTTTCGGCATTGCCGGCCGGTGATGTCAATCTTGAAATCAGTGCTGACGATAATGAACTGGTAAACCTTTCTTGTCGGCGCGCTTCCTATAAGATTCGCGGCTTGGATGCCATAGATTTTCCAAAGGTGGAAGATTTTACTGAGGAATGGTCTTTCAACTTGCCTGGAAAGCAGCTTGTCTCCGCTTTGATGAAAGTTTTCTATGCTCGCAGTGATGACGAGGCACGTAAGGTTCTGCATGGCGTACTGCTCAGCATCAGAGCCGGTATGCTGACTGTGGCGGCCACAGATGGCAGAAGATTGGCCTTGGTAGAGAAAGTAATTAGCGATCAAGACATTGAAGAGCGGGATAGCGATGTTATCCTGCCATATAAAACAGTTTCCGAGCTCATCAAAAGCTTGGATGCTTCAAAGGATGTAAAAATACGCCTTTCAGCTTCAAAGGCAGTTTTCGAAACAGCAGATACCACCATCACAAGCAAACTTTCTGAAGGTAATTATCCAAATTACCGCTCCGTCATACCGGATGATTTCAACCACATGGTGGCCATGTCCAGGCTCACATTTGCTGACGTATTGAACCGTGTGGCACTGGTAGTCAGCGAAAGCAGCAACTCGATCAATCTCGAAATCGGCGTTGGTCAGATCAAAGTTTGGGGCAAAAGCGCTGAATATGGTGAGGCCAGTGAGCCCTTCGAGGCTTCTTACGAAGGAGAAGAGACGAATATAGCCTTCAATCCGGATTTCATTGTAGAGCCCTTGAAGCATCTTGAATGTGATCAGGTCATCATGAAATTCAATGACAACGCCAGTCCGGTGGCTATTTGCGGCGATGAGGGTTTTCTCTATATCCTGATGCCCATGCGTAACTGATCGGCTTACCAGCCTGATTGTCGTGTGATTGTCAGTCTTGTTTGACGCCGTTGCAGATGTTGATTTTTCTGAAATTATTAAATTTCCGCAATCACGACAATTCGGAGCTGTTTTTTGAACCGGGCTTGAATATATTGCTTGGTGATAATGGACAGGGTAAGACGAACATACTCGAGGCGGTCTACTATCTTTCGCTGCTCAGATCATTCCGAACCAATAGGATAAGTCATCTCAAACAGTGGCGAAAGGATGGATTTTACGTTGGCGCCAGGTATCGTCAAAAGAATGGCAGGGAGATTGGCCTTTCAATTGCTTACGGTACTGAACGCAAGTTAAGCATAGATTCGGTTCCGGTGCACAGGACCAGCGAATTTATCGGCAGGTTTGTGTGCAGCTCATTTACTCCTGAAGATATGGAGATTGTGAAGGGCGGCGCGCAACTGCGACGCCGCTTTCTTGATATAGCATTGAGCCAGCAGTATCCTAGCTATTTACAGGCACTGCAACAGTATACTCTGGCTTTGAAAAATCGCAATATTATGTTGCGTGACCCACGGAAGTATCCACGCAATACAGTGACTGCCTATGACCATAGCATGGTGGAAAATGCAGTTGCCATCGAGGATTTACGTCAGCAATTCATTGAAAAGCTCAATCTTGCGCTACTGGAACAATCCGAGCTGTTTTTTGGCGAGCATATAAGACTCTCGCTTAAATATGTTTCCGGCATTCCTACGGATTTCCGGCGTCCGGCTATCGTGGAAGAAGATAGTCCGGCGGCGGTCTACCATGAGATACTGCGGCGTAACTACGAGCGCGATTGTCGGGACGGGGCAACACGCTATGGCCCGCACCGCAGCGAAATGAATTGCCTGTTTTCAGGTAATTTGCTTTCTGCTTATGGTTCGGAGGGGCAGTGCCGCGTTGCCGCTCTGGCTTTGCGTTTTGCTTGCATGAAGATCATACAGCTGGAACTCAAAGACCGGGATTTGACTTTGATAGTCGATGATGTCATTGGAGAACTTGATAAACATCATCGCGAGATTTTCTTGCAGCAATTGCATGCTTTTCCACAGGTGATCCTGGCTTGCACTCAAGTGCCAGAAGAAATTGCCGGCGCCGGCAAAATTTTTGGAGTGAAAGGCGGCAGTATTATTGGCGTATGATTTTTTATATGGGCTTAGTAAAGGATGAATTGCTGCACGACCGGGCATAAATCGAAAGGCTTAAGCGATTTTTTGGTTAAAAAAAACGCCCAAATTCTGAATGCGCTTGCATTTATCGCTTTTAACTGATAACTTATAATTTGTGCATGAATAAACTAGGCGGCTTAGTTAGACAAATTTGTATGGCACATAACACCTGAGGTTTGATTGTGATAGGTCAGGATGACTTTGTTATAGACTTGATGCTTGCTCGTGGAATTATCAATGAGAGCATACTGGAGCAGGCCAAAGAGCGTCAGCGTGAAGAGCATCTGGAGTCTACTTTGGAAGCTCTGCAAGTGATGAAAGTAATTTCAGAATCCGATGTTACACAGTTGCTTGCTGCCGAATATGGCATGGACGCCTATGATTTTGAAAGCGCCAGGGAAAATATACCCGATGAGGTGATAAAACTTATACCGCGGCGTATTGCTTTCCGCTATGAGGTAGTGCCTATCTCTTTGAGCAGCGGCATCTTGCGCATCGCCATGGCAGACCCGACAGATATAGAATCCCTGGATGTTATACGCCACTTGATGAAAATGGAAGTGGAAGGCGTTATAGCTTCAAAACAACAAATACAACGCGCTTTGGATTTCTATTACGGCAGCGAAGAGGGCAGCGTCGCCGAGTTTCTTAGTGACATGACCGAGGTTACCGCCGATATTACTATCGGTGCCACCGCTGACGTAACCGCAGATGTTAGCGCCCAGGAAGACGATGAGGACGCCGCGCCAATTATCCGCTATGTCTCACTGATGATTATCGAGGCCTTCCGTACGCGCTCTTCAGATATACACTTGGAACCCATGGAAAAGAGGTTCCGTATCAGATACCGCATTGATGGTGTGCTGAATGAAGTGGAAAGCCCGCCCAAATACCTGCAAAATCAAGTTATCTCCCGACTCAAACTAATGTCGGGCATGGATTTGTCCGAACACCGCGTACCTCAGGACGGCCGCATTCGTATTACCGCCATGGGGCGTGAACTGGACTTGCGTGTATCTGACATACCCACAACGCACGGCGAATCCATAGTCATGCGTATCCTTGACAAGAGCGGCGTCATGCTGGGCATCTCAGAGCTGGGTTTTCTCCAGGATGACCAGGAGATAATATACAAGATCCTTAATTTTCCCGACGGCATTTTTCTGGTTACCGGGCCTACCGGCAGTGGCAAGACTACTTCACTGTATTCATTTCTGCATACTTTGAATCAGCCCACTCGCAAAATTATCACTGCTGAAGACCCGGTTGAATATGAGCTTTCGGGTATCAATCAAGTGCAGATAGCCAGCGATATTGGGCTTACTTTTGTAACCGCACTGCGAGCCATGCTGCGTCAAGCACCCAATATTATCATGGTTGGTGAAATCCGCGATACCGAAACCGGCGAAATCGCTATTAATGCTGCGCTTACCGGACACTTGGTCTTCAGCACCTTGCATACTAATGACGCACCATCGGCCATCACCAGGCTTATAGACATGCATATCAAGCCCTTCCTGATTGCTTCTTCATTGCGCGCAGTGATGGCGCAGCGTCTGGTGCGCCGACTTTGCAAACAGTGCATGACACCATATACTCCTACGGAAAATGAAAAAGAAGAACTGCATCTAACAGAAGAATACCTGCAAAAATCCAACTTCATGCATGGCAAAGGCTGTACTGAATGCAAAAAAGGATATAAGGGCAGAATGGGTATCTATGAAATATTCATTCTGGATGAAAGCATAGAGGGGCTTATCTATGGCAAGGCAGACGCCAGCGTGATTGCCAAAAGAGCAATCGAGATAGGCATGCATACCTTGAGACAGGATGCCCTGCGCAAGGCCGCCATGGGCATTACTAGCGTGCAAGAAGTATTGCGCATAACTACAGAGTAAATGAAAATAGCGTGCATAAAACCCGATACAAGAGAGATGCAAGCCTTAAGCGCTCAAAAAACGGGTTTTAGAAGCAGCGCAAAATAGGAGCGCAACATGTCACAAATAGATATTTCCGCTGACGTCAGCATGATTTGGAACCTGTTGGTTTCCAGAGGCAGGGCTACGGACGAACAACTTGAAGAGGTGTTGGACGAGAGCATCAGAAACGGCATCAGCTTTCAGCGTGTACTGTATAATTATGAGATCATTGACGAAGACAGCCTGCTGCAATTGATAGCCGAAGACTTGGGTACCGAGTTTGTCGAAATCCGCACCGGTGAGATCAGTGAAGAACTCATAGAATTGATTTCCACAGACGTGGCGCGTACTTACGGTATAATTCCGGTGAAACAGACAGAAGAGACGGTTACCTTGGTGGCTGATAACCCCTTTGATCCGCGTCTGATCGATGAGCTGCATTTTGTCTTGAACCGGGAATGCATAATCCAGGTAGGTCGTCCCAGGGATGTAGAGGAGGCGCTGGATTTATTCTATCCGGAAAAAGGCGGCTCGATCAGAGAGGTGCTCGATGAAATCAAAAGCATGCACAAAGAAGAAGACCTTTCTGATGCCGATGAAGCTGAACTAGAGAGGGCAGCCAACGACGCGCCTATTGTGCGTTTTGTTAATATCATCCTACAGCAAGCTATCAAAGACCAGGCCAGCGATATACATTTCGAACCCTTTGTGGATGAATTCCGTATCAGATATCGTATTGACGGGGCGCTCTATGAAATGGCACCGCCACCCAAACACTTGGCTATACCTGTGATTAGCCGTATCAAGGTTATGAGCGGATTGAATATAGCCGAGCGCCGACTGCCGCAAGACGGTCGTATAGAGCTGCGTATCAACCGCAAACCCATAGACCTGCGTGTATCAACCCTGCCGACCAGATACGGTGAATCCGTCGTGCTGCGTGTGCTCGACCGCTCGGTAGTCAGCCTGAGCTTGGACAATTTAGGCATGCGCCCGGAGATGACCAAGGAAATCCGGCGTCTGATCAAACAACCGAACGGTATTTTCTTGGTCACCGGCCCTACCGGCTGTGGTAAAACTACTACCTTGTATTCCGGATTACGCGAAATCAATACATTGGAAGACAAGCTGCTTACCGCAGAAGACCCGGTAGAATATGACATTGAAGGCATCTTGCAGTTGCCCATCAGCGAAGGCATAGGCATGACCTTTCCCAGAGCCCTGCGCGCTTTCCTGCGTCAGGATCCGGATCGCATCATGGTAGGTGAAATTCGCGACGTGGAGACCGCCAGCATCGCTATCCAGGCATCGCTCACCGGTCACTTGGTACTCAGCACCCTGCATACTAACGACGCTGCCGGTGCAGTAACTCGTCTTATTGACATGGGCATAGAGCCTTTCTTGATCAGTTCTACGGTTATTGGGGTGCTGGCCCAGCGCTTGATCCGGCGTTGCTGCAACAACTGCAAAACTGCTTATATCCCCGATGACCGTGAATTGCGCCTGTTGGGCGTCACTCGCGAGGAGATAGGAGGCAAGCCCTTTTATCGTGGCGGCGGCTGCGAAACTTGCAACGGCAGCGGCTACAGAGGACGAGTGGGCATCTTTGAGTTGCTGCATGTAAGCGAAGCAATTCAGGGTATGATCAATCGACGCATGCCTACCCAGGATATCAAGCGTCAAGCCATTGAGGAAGGAATGCTGACTCTGCGACAGGACGGCATCCAACAAGTACTGCAAGGCGTGAGCACCGCCGCCGAAGTGCTGCAATATACCATGCTCTAGGCAAAGGTGCCTGTCATCCGGGCTACAGCCACTCGGACGTGTTGATCGGGAAAGGATATGACTTCTCGAGTAACAACCGAAACTCGCAATCATTGCGGCATGGGCTCAATTGTCAACCGCAGATGGCTAACACACAGAAGGAGTTTTTATTATGGCAAGACTAGAGATGAGCGACCTGCTTGATCTGGTACTGGAAGAAGGTGCCAGCGACTTGCATATCCCCTGTTTTTCGCCGCCAGTTATCCGGCAACATGGCGAAATGATGCCCTTGGATACGGATCCGCTGACTCCGGAAGACACCGAATATCTTATGAAATCGATCACATCGGAAGCCAATCAGCAGAAATTACAGCAGGATGGTGGTGTCGACTTCGGTTTTGCCTTTGGCGACCGGGCGCGTTTCCGTGTCAGTGTCTTCAAAGCCAAGGGTGGCATAGGCATGGTCTTACGTACCATCCCGAATACATTGTTAACCATGGAACAGATAGGCCTGCCACCCTCGGTTAAAGATATCCTTTTCCGTCCGCGCGGCCTGGTGCTGGTCACCGGCCCCACCGGCAGTGGCAAATCAACCACCTTGGCTTCCATGATAGATATTCTGAATACAGAGAAGAAGGATCACATCATTACTATTGAAGACCCCATTGAATTCTACCACGAACATAAAAACAGCGTAGTGACCCAGCGCGAAGTGCATAATGACGTGCCATCTTTCTCCGAGGCCATACGCCGCGCGCTGCGTATGGACCCGGATACTATTTTGGTCGGTGAAATGCGTGACTTGGAAACCATTGGTGCAGCCATTACCGCTGCTGAGACCGGGCACCTGGTCTTCGCCACCCTTCATACTACCGGTGCAGCTGAAACCGTCGACCGCATAGTTGACTCTTTCCCTACGACGCAGCAGGCTCAAGTGCGCACCCAGCTGGCCTCTACCCTTATCTGCGTCATTTCGCAAGTGCTGCTCAAACGCATAGATAAAAAAGGACGTGTGGCCGCCTTTGAAATACTGATACAAACACCATCTATCTCCGCATTGATCCGTGATGGCAAGACTTTCCGTATCACCTCCGATATACAGACCGGAGCAAAATGGGGCATGAATACTTTGGATGCGCATCTGCTGCAACTTTACAATGATGGCAAAATTTCCTATGGTGACCTGATCACCAAGTGTCGTGATGCCGAAGGCGTTATTGCCAGTATCAAGCAAAACATGAAAGAAGGGAACTGAAGTTGCAAAAGCACAACAATGAGTCATGTGCAAAAAAAAAAACTCATAAAAGCTTTTTATGCAAGCGCAGAAGACAATTTTTGGCAATGTGTCAGTCTTCTGTAGTGCTGACTTAATTGCTTGGCGTCGCCGGTGTGACTACAAAGCGTTAAAAGAAGAGTGTTGGCTCCATAGGTTCCATGTATTGCCACGTTAAACCAATGCTTCAGAAATGCTACAGAAGACTGAGGCATTGCAATTTTTGGCTGATTTACTGACAGAGAATCCGTTTTCAGCTTGATAAACTGACATTGCCACATTAACTTTATGCAATTGTGCATTCAAACCATCACCGCATGGAATCCGGAGTGGAATCCAAAAAAATCGGTTTTTGCATTTTTTGCAATATTTAACTTGGGGGAACCATCTCATGGCTAGATTTCAATATGTCGCCGTTGACGGTAACGGCAAGGAACGCAAGGGCGTCATCGAGGCTAATGACGACAAAGAGGCAACCAATCGACTTAAGCAGCAAGGCCTGTTTCCGACTTCGGTGGTCTTAGCCGGCGGAGCGCAGAAAAAAGCCGGTGCAGGTCAGGCCAAAGCCGCCAAGGGAGGTACAGGCTTCCGCTTCGGCTCGCCGAAGATCAATAGTAAGGACCTTTCCACCATGACCCGGCAACTGGCCACGCTGCTGGAGGCCGGCCTGCCTTTGGTGCGTGCACTGCGTACCTTGGAACGTCAGGCCAAGGGCAGCGTGCCAGCGGTAAACGTCGTCTGTAAGGGCTTGGCTGATGCGGTTGAGGCCGGTGCAACTTTTTCTGAGGCCCTGAGCAACTTTCCACGTTCTTTCAACAAGCTTTACGTCAGCATGATTCGTGCCGGCGAGGCTTCCGGTGCCATGGAAGTCGTGCTGGTGCGTTTGGCTGAGTTTATGGAGAAAGCGCAGCGCATCGCCGGTAAGGTCAAATCCGCCATGGTTTATCCCATATCGGTTCTTACCATTTCGCTGGCCATCACCGCCGGCCTGATGATTTTCGTCATTCCTAAATTTGCCAAGATGTTCGAGGAGATGCTGCCTGGCGAGACCTTGCCGGGTATTACCAATTTCGTGATCGCCGTCAGCGCAGCCATGATGAATAATGCCGTTGGTATAGCTGTTGGTGTTGTGGGTGGCATCATTGCTTTCAGGCTGATTTTGAAAACCAAGCCGGGCGCCTATGTCTTCGATTTGGTGGCCATAAAGGTGCCACCTTTCAACGGCTTGATTATCAAGAACATATCGGCGCGCTTCTGTCGTACTTTGGGTACATTAATGGGCTCCGGCGTGGCAGTTTTGCAGGCCTTGCAGATCGTCAAGGACACTTCCGGCAACGAGCTGGTGGCCAGGGCTATTCAAAATGTACATGATGCGGTCAAGGAAGGCGAAGGCATGACCAGGCCGCTTGAAGAGTCACGCGTCTTCCCTCTCATGTTGTGCAGTATGGTGGAAGTTGGTGAGGAGACCGGCGCGCTGCCCGATATGCTTAACCGAGTCGCAAACGTGTACGAGGAAGAGGTGGACCGGGCCGTGGAAGGCATGACTGCCCTCATCGAACCAATCATGATCTGTTTCCTGGCTGTGGTGGTCGGAGGCATAGTCGTCGCACTGTTCGCACCCATGGTCAAGATGATCGACAAACTCGGTGGCTGAAAAAACAACCGGGGAATTTTCGGCAGGCGTAACAAGGGCCGCAATGGGATAACCATGGCGGCCTTGCCTTTTGTACTTGCATTTTTCCAAGAGCCTTGGCGGTATGATCACAGGGCAAAACCCGATGTGTCGGTCATATTACATAGGTTGTTGCGCTATAACAAGCTCTTTTACTTGCCAAGTAGCTACTTTTCTATTATATTCAATTTTGCTTGGAATTATTCATTTTTCGACGAGGGCGGCAGCTTATGGGTGGCATTTTCGGAGTAGTATCCGACTCCAACTGTGTCAACGATCTGTTTTACGGCATTGACTATCATTCGCATTTAGGCAATCAGCGCGGCGGTATGATGGTGCAAAATGAACAAGGCTTCACACGCATCATCCATGATATCCGCTACGACCAGTTCCGCTCTAAATTCGAAGAGGATTTACCGCGCCTGCAAGGCAAGATAGGCATAGGCTGCATCAGCGATTTTGAAGACCAGCCTCTTATCATAGCCGGAAAACTAGGCAAATTTGGCATTACCAGCGTCGCCAGAGTCAATAACCTGGTAGAACTGAGGGAGAATGCAGTCAACAATGACCATGCTCACTTTGCCGAAATGGCCGGGCATGACGTCAATCCTACCGAGATCATAGCCTCACTGATATGTCAAAAAGACAATTTTGCCGATGGCATACGCAACGCCCAGCTCAAGGTGCAGGGCTCTTGCACCATGCTCCTGCTCACAGACGATGGCATCTACGCAGCCAGAGACCTGTGGGGCCGTACCCCCTTGGTTATAGGACAGAAAAATGGCTCGCTCTCGGCCGCTTTTGAATCCAGCGCCCTGCACAATCTTGATTTTGAAATCAAATACTGGTTGGGGCCGGGCGAAGTGGTGCTGATCAACAAGGATGGTATGCATAAAATGCTGCCGCCACAAGAAAAAATGCGTATCTGCGCCTTCCTCTGGATATACTACGGTTTTCCTTCCTCGTCTTACGAAAAAATCAATACAGAGGCGGTGCGCTACCGTTGCGGCGAAGCTTTAGCCAGGCGTGACAAAGGCATGGAGGTAGATGCAGTAGCCGGAGTGCCGGACTCGGGCACCGCCCATGCCTTGGGCTATGCCGCCGAAATGAACATACCATACCGGCGCTCCTATGTAAAATACACTCCGACCTGGGCGCGCAGCTTTGTTTCCATACATGAAAACCGCAAACAAGTAGCAAAAATGAAGCTGTTGCCCATCTCTGAATTCATCAAGGGACAGCGCCTGCTTTTCTGCGAGGACTCCATTGTACGCGGCAACCAGCTTAAAAATACATTCGCCAGACTGCCGGAATTTGGTGTCAAAGAGGTACACGTGCGCTCAGCTTGCCCACCGGTGCTTTTTAGCTGTAAATATCTGAATTTCTCACCGAGCAGAAAGGATTCTGAGCTTATTGCGCGACGCGCAATTAAAAGCCTGGAAGGTGACATCAATGGCAATCTGCATAAATACGTCGATGAGGATTCCGACGAATACGCCGCCATGGTCGATTGCATACGCCAGGAAATGGGCTTTGACAGCTTGAAATATCAGCGTCTGCAAGATATGGTAGAAGCCATAGGCTTGCCAGCGGAATCACTGTGCACATACTGTTGGGACGGTCAGGAGTGCGAGCAGTCGGGCTGTTGCTGCTGCCCACCCGAATTTAAGCCCGGAGATGAATGAGCAGCGGACAGCGCCTCTTGCCTGCCGAAGGAACAATAAAAAGGTATAGCATGAAAAAATCTTTCGTTTTATTTTATCTGAACGCTTTGCTCTCTGTTTTCATCTTTCCTGCTCTTGCCCAAGAGCTGCAAGTGAAGCCTGGCAGAGTCAATAGCGAATCTCTCATAGTGCGTGCCAAGCCGGCTTCGTACTATGAACGTCTGACCCTGCTGAAAAAGGGGGACAGCCTGATGGTGGTCTCGAAAAAAGATGACTGGTATGAGATATTGCTGCCTTCCACGGCACGTGCCTGGGTGCGCAGCGAGAACTTGGACCAGGATAATAAAGTGCTGAACGATACTTGTTTCCTTAACGCCGGCGCTGGTGACTTTTTTACGCCATATTTCCATGTGCCACAAGGAACGCAACTGAAAGCGATAGGCGTCCCTACAGATGGTTGGACGCAGGTACAACCACCTGAAAACGCTACCGCATGGGTGCACGCCGACTATGTCACGCTGGATGAAGAGCAGGGCAAACAGGAACAAGTTGCCGTCAAGCCGCGAACAGAAGAGCTTAGCACACTCGCCAAACAGCGTGAAGAGCTGAAAACGCAACATGCCGAACAATTAGAATTGCTCCAAAAAGAACAGCAAAAATTAGCGCAATTGCGTAAACAGGCGGAAGAATTGCAAAAAAGCACAGAGGCTGACGCTGCCAGCCTGGATGGCTTGCAGCGTGAAGCTGAACGCTTGCAAGCGCTGAAAGAGGCCGCCGAGGCCAAAGCCAGCCTGGCTAAGCTGCAACGTGAAAAAGCCGGGTTGCAGGCAGAGGCGGAACAGGCCAAACTTGAAGCCTTGAAAAAAGAGGCCGAAGAGAAGGCGCGTGGTGTTATCAGCGAAAAAGCCAAATGGGAAGAGGAGGCTCAAAAAGCCGGCGCCGCCATAGCAGCAGCACAATTGGCCGCCAAACAACAGGCCGAGGAGGCCAGGCAAGAAGCGCAGAGACTCGAGCAGGAGCGTGAGGCTGCTGTACTCAAAGCCGAGGAGGCCATCAAAAAGGCTATGCAGGCCGAGGAAAAAATGCAGGAGACCGAAAAGCGTCAGGCCGCTACCTTGGCCGCCATCGCTGAGCTGCAAGAAGAATTAGGCAGTGCTGAGGAAAAAGTGCAGCGTCTACGCCAGGAGCGTGAACGCATGGAGTTGGCTACTCGTACCGAGCTGGCCAAACTGGAAGCTGCTAAATTGGAAGCTGAACAACTTGCCCTGGAAAAAAGAGATATGGCCATTTTGTTGGAGCAAAGCAAGAAAGAACGCGAAGAAATCACCCGTAAAACCGAAGAAGAAGCCAGGCAATTGGCCGAAATGAAGGAAAAAGCCGAAGAACAAAATCGGCAAAAAGAACAAATACTGGCCAAAAAGGCACAGCTTAACGAAGACCAAGATGGTCAACAAAGATTGTTGCTTGTTATCCCCGTAGCAGAAAAAACGACAGAAAGTGAAACCATTGATGTAGCTGCGACGGAGACGAAGGAGGCAGTAGCTAGCGCAGAAAAAGCGGCTGCGGAGAAAGCCGCACAAGAGGCAGCTGCGAAGGCCGCACAAGAGGCGGAAGCTGCCAGGGTTGTAGTGAAAGCCGTTGATCTGCCGCAACCTATCCCTGAAAAGACGCAGGAACCGGAAGTGGCGGGCAAATTGCAGAAAAAAGAAGTTTTGGCCAAAGCAACAGTTGTTGTTCAACCACCAGAACCGGCAGCAGTGCAGCACCAGGGGATTCTTCTGTCTCTGCGCAACCAGGCCACGGCCAATGCAACGCATGTGCTTTGTGAACGCAAGGGGCAAAACTTCCAACCTGTCTGCTACTTGGTCAGCAACCTGATCAACCTCAAGGATTGGGAAGGCCAGGCTGTGTTACTCTCCGGCAAGGAAATGAAAATCAAAAATTGGCGTCGCTCGATTATCGTTGTCGACAGCATCAGAAAACAGTAAAGCCGGATTTGGTGCAAACACAGCCCATATTATAGTTTTCAGCTTCTCTCCCAATGTAAGGAATAATATGTCTTCACTATACATACCACCGGGCTATCAGCCTTTGTTGGACGAGTTGCAGACCGAAGATGCCATTGGTAAGATAAAACGGCATTTTCAAGACAATCTCGCCTTTGAACTCAACCTGCGTCGGGTCACTGCCCCTCTCTTTGTCTTGCAAGGCACCGGCATTAACGACGATCTCAATGGTATTGAACGCCCGGTGTCTTTTGAAATACCGGCAATAGAGAAGTCCAGAGCCGAAATAGTGCATTCCTTGGCCAAATGGAAACGCCTTAAGCTGGGCAAGCTTAAGGCTCGCCCTGGCGAAGGAATCTATACTGATATGAATGCTATACGCCCGGATGAGGAGGACTTGGACAATATACACTCCATATACGTGGATCAGTGGGATTGGGAAAAAGTCATGCGTGAAAATGAACGTCACACGGACTATCTAAAGGAGACCGTGCGCCGTATCTACTATGCTATACGACGCACCGAGCGCTATATATGCCAGGATTACCCTATACTCAAGCCCTTTCTGCCGGAAAAAATAGAATTCATACACAGCGAAGACTTGGAAAAGAAGTATCCCGGGCTAAGCGCCAAGGAACGTGAGGACGCCATCACCAAGCAACATGGTGCTGTCTTTATCATCGGCATAGGCGCAGCATTGCCGATGAGCGGCAAGCCGCATGATGGACGTGCCCCGGACTACGATGATTGGTCCACACCTACCCAAACCGGCTATAGAGGCCTTAATGGAGACCTACTGGTCTATAATCCTATTCTGCAACATGCCATGGAATTGTCTTCCATGGGAATAAGAGTGGACAAAAGCGCCCTGCTTGAACAACTTAAACTGCGCGGTGAAGAAAAGCGCCTTGAGCTGAAATGGCATAAGGCCTTGCTGGACGGTGAGATGCCGCTGACTATAGGCGGCGGCATAGGACAGTCAAGACTATGCATGCTCTATTTGCAAAAAGCCCATATCGGCGAAATTCAAGCCAGCCTCTGGCCCGTCGAAATCAAAAGGCGATGCCGCGAAAACCATATCCCCTTGCTGTAAGACGGCAAAACCATATATGAACCTAAAAAAACAGTTGGCTTTTCCTCTTGACCGATAATCAGAGCTTCTTCCGACGCGGACTGAAGCCAAAAGGCGACAGAGCCCTGACAAGGGCTGCACCATGCATAGCAACTCGGGTGACCGAACCCGGAGGCTAAAAGGCGACAGAGCCCTGACAAGGGCTGCACCATGCATAACCTGGGTGACCGAACCCTACGGGTTCGGTCACCCGAGGCAGCGCCTGGAGGGCGCCACTTCAACAGGGCGAACAGCATAAATCTTGCAACTGTATGAGAATAAAGTCGTTAGGACTAAACCTCAGCTTCGGCTGCTTTTTTTAGGATGAATGATGGCATTTGAAGATACCATATGTGCACCTGCCAGCGCTCCAGGCGGTGCTTTGGCAATTATACGAATTTCCGGAGCCGAGGCCGTTGCTGCTGCGTCAGCGCTCTGGCGTGGCCGCCGTCCACTCGCAGAATTGCCTGCCCGTTATCTGGCCTTGGGGACACTGTATGGGGCTGACGATACGCTTATTGACCGCAGCTGCCTGGCTGTACGCATGCCGGAACCGCATAGCTATACCGGGGAGGATTTGGTGGAGCTGCATTGCCATGGTGGAGCCCTGACTATGCATCTCGCCCTGCAAGGTCTACTTAGTCATGGTTGCCGTATGGCTGAACCGGGGGAATTCACAAAAAGAGCCTTTCTTAACGGCAAGCTGGACTTGAGCCAGGCTGAGGCAGTAGCCGATCTTATCAGCGCCGGCTCCGCGCAGGCTCTGAAGTTGGCCAACATACAGTTGGAAGGAAGCTTTGGCAGACAAATCAAACAGGAATATGAGCAGATTATACAAATATTGACGGAAATCGAGTCCAGATTGGACTTTCCGGAAGAAGACTTAGAGCTGGATTGGCTCAGTCCACAACAGTTACAAAACAATATAGCTGCCCTGCTGTTGCGCTTGGAGAAGCTGCTTGCCAGTAGGCGGCGGGGTGAGATAATGCGACAGGGTCTTAACCTGGCAATTGCTGGTCCGCCCAATGTGGGCAAGTCCAGTCTGCTCAATGTTATTCTAGGACAAGAGCGTGCCATAGTCAGTGAAATACCTGGCACCACCCGGGACAGCATTGAGGCGAGTGTCAGCCTGCGCGGCATACCCATACGCCTGATTGACACCGCTGGACTGCGTCATAGCGGCGATGCCATAGAACGTATAGGCATGCAGCATAGCCGTACTAATCTGGCTAGGGCAGACCTCATTTTTTGGGTCATGGATGCCAGCCAGCCGTTGGCAGAACAACTGGGCAACGAAGAGCTGCCGCCCGATAAAGTTATCTATGTGGCCAATAAAATGGATCGCCTGCCCGAGGCACCCAAAAGCAATCCCGGAGACTTTTCACGCGGCAAGTTATTTTATACCTGTGCTTTGGATGGCTCGGGTCTGGAGCGATTATATGATGAATTAGGTGCAAGGGTTTGGCAGGGAACAGGAAGCGAATCGGGCGAGTTTTGCGTCAGTGCCCGGCATGCCGATTGTTTGCAAAAAGCCATAGCGGAGCTACAAGCGGCCTTGCCCATGATAGAGGATCAGGCCTGGGAGCTGGCCGCTGCGAATATGCAGCAGGCCATGGTGCAAATAGGCGAAATCATTGGCGAAAATGTCTCTGACCGAATATTGGATGCCATATTCGCAAAATTCTGCATAGGCAAATAAAGCCCTAATCCCAGCAAGCCAACTCGAAAATTTTTGATTTTCTCCGTTCAACATTGAGACCGTGAGCTGGGTGGAAAAGACCCCAGCAACTCTTGCTGATCCTGAAAATCTGCATCTATTAGCGCCGCAATCTGCGGACAAAACGCGCTTGGGATATCAGCATCCTTTTCCGTTACGCAGCCAGACACTCATCCGGGTGTCGCCACGATTTTGCCAAAGAGCGTATGGCACGGCTAGAATGGAGGTCTCTTCATATCGGGGAGTTGCATTGGAATAAAGTCCACAAGCATTTGGCAGACTTTCTTTCCAGCCTTTTCCGCGCAGACCCAGTGTCCCTTTTGGGAGTCCCTGTACCGGTTCTAATTGCCAGTCACTTTCCGGATTCAGCAGCAAAGCTCCCGGGTCGGCGGCGTTATCCAGGCCTTCAACGGCATATACCAGAGGCCCACGCTGAAGCGCTACCTTGCCTCGGCAAGAGGAAACACGCAGATCGGCACGTATGATTTCAACCGGCATCTCGAGAGTAAGCTCTATGATATCACCGTCTTGCCACAGACGGTTCCAGGAAAGATATCCGTTCTGCCGCTGCAATGCATTTTGATCTTGCCCATTGAGTGAAACACATATCTGCTTGCACCAGCCCGGAACACGGCAGGAAAAGGTGAACTGTCCCTGGCCGTGGAAAGTTATGCGGATTTTTCCATCATAAGGATATTGGCTTTGCACCTCCACTTGACAGCCCCGGAAGCGTGCCTGGCCTGCGGCAGGAATTTCCAGACGCAGTTCCTCTTGGGCATAACTCCAGCAGTAGCTTGCCAGCTGCGGCAGAAAACGGCAAAATGAGGTAGGACAACAGGAGCAAGAAAACCAGGGACGGCGTTCTCGCGCATAGGTGACTCCATATTCCCAGGTGTCAGCGCCGGTTTCCAGACGATTGACATAAAAGAAATTGTCACCTTGCAGGCTAATACCGCTCAGTGCTCCATTGTAAAGGGTCTGTTCCAGCACATCTGCATAGCAGGCTTCTCCTGTTAGATTCATCATTCGCCGGGTGAAAAAAATCAGGCCGATGGAAGCGCAGGACTCCGCATAGCCGTCGTGCGGCAGATGATAATCACAGGTAAAGCGTTCATTCCTCAGCGTAGAACCAATCCCGCCGGTCAAATACATGCGTTTTTCAGTGATATTTTTCCATATTTCCTCACAACGGGTTAGCAAGACCGTATCGCCTGTGTGTGCGGCAAGGTCTGCCATGGCACAATAAAGATATACTGCCCGTACAGCATGGCCTTCAGCAGTTTGCTGCTCGCGCACCGGAAGATGTGCCTGCACTACCGGCAGATAATCTTCTGCTACGCCTTCTTCGGTTTGAAAATAATTCGGGCTTTGACCACGGGTGTCAACAAAGAATTCTGCCAGTTTCAGATAGCGTTTTTCGCCGGTGGCATCATAGAGTTTACACAGCGCCAGCTCGATTTCCTCGTGTCCGGGGTAGCCTTTTTTCTGATTGGGTCCAGGGCCAAACACTGTCGCAATGTAATCCGCATAGCGGCACATACAATCTAGAAACTTCCGTTTTCCGGTTGCCTGAAAATGGGCGACGGCAGCTTCCATCAGGTGCCCGGCACAATAAAGCTGATGGTTGGTAATCAGCCTATCCCAACGTTTTTCCGGCTCGACCTGCGTAAAATATGTGTTCAGAAAACCATCGGGTTGCTGCGCTGAAATCACCAAGTCCACATATCCATCAAGCTCGGCAGCCAGCTCCGGACTCGGGTCTATCATTAATTGCAGAGCCATGCCTTCCAGAACTTTGGCAAAGTCAGAGTCCCAGAAGATATGTGGCTTATTAGGCATGCCCTCACGCCATTGCAGGCGAAATGCATCAATGCGGCCGGTGTCTTTGCACTGCCGCACAGCGGAGGGAATGGTTACCTTGCCATTGGTATGCTGTCTTGGTGCAAGAAAGCCATCTTGCAGACGAACTTCATCCAATTCCGGACTTCTATACTTGAACATTGAAGCTCCTTATCAAAAACTAACCCAAATTTTCATGTATTAGATCGGTTTTCATAAAAAATATCACGCCGGGCTCTTGCCGAGGCGTTTATCCTAAAAAAAAGCAGCCAAAGCTGAGGCTTAGTCCTAATGGCTTTACTCTCAGATGGTTGCAAGATCTATGCTGTTCATCCTGATGAAGTGGCGCCTTCCAGGCGCTGCCTCGGGTTCCCTTACCCTACGGGTTCGGTCAGCCAGGTTATGCATGGTGCAGCCCTTGTCAGGGCTCAGTCGCCTTTCGGCTTCAGTCCGCATCGGAAGAAGCTCTGATTATCGGTCAAGAGGAAAAGTCAACTGCTTTCTTAGGTTTATTCTCCAAGCGTATCGGAATTGCTGTAATATATCTGCGTTCTTTAACACTTGCAACTTTGGTTACTGTATTTTGTCTCCGGCCAAATAAAGTTCTTGGCTTTTCGAGTTAGGGCAATCTGGCGATTTTGACCTTGCGGGGTCAACTGTGCTGGTGGACTTGCGATGACACAGAATGGAGGTCTACTATCTGCGTACGATAAAATTATACCAGATGCAAAGCGAATAAGAATTCATCTGAAAAACATAGTTGGGCTTTGCAAGGGGGGAAGCAGCATGCTGCTTCCCCCCTTGCGTTCCTCCTTCATTTCTTTTCAGCGCAGAAACGCTCAGAGCTTTCTCTGAATATTGCTGCTGAGTTTGTTAGACAGTGCATCAAAGCATCCGCTATTTTATGATATTTTCGGGACTGGTGAAGAGAATAGGTTGCAATGGACTGCCCAGGCGGACGGCATGGTCTTCATCTCCCTTGACGTGGACTCGCCATATTTCCTCACTGGCATTTTGGGCACGAGTAGCTGTCAAAAACATGACCCCGAAATTGTAATCGGTTTGATCAACCAGCTCCCCGTCGGCGGAATAAAGTTGCCCCTGTACTTTTTCTCCCATGTCTCCCCAGATTTCAATGTTGATTTTTTCTAATCCTGTGGGGACAACAAAATAGAAATCCGATTCGCAACTCATCAATCCAAGGCGTTTGGAGCAGTCATATCCCTGGCCCGGGTACGGCGAGGAAACATTGACGATCCAGTGTGTACGGAAATGAAAGGCGAAGACGCTGTCATACTTTGGAGTGAATGAGAAAGTTTGTTGCTCTTCAGTCAAGATGAATTCTGCCACGAAAGTATTATAGCTATCCCGCACCGTGACAGGAATATGAATAGGGGCATCCCGATGCCAAGGAACAGTGAATGTCAGAGTCATAGGCACACCGGCTTTACCATATTGCAGAAAATTATGCTCACCGCGCAGCCTGAGTGTGTTTTGCGGATTCCCCTTGTCGGCCACAGGCTTCAATCCTTTGGTATCCAATGGGGTAGAAAGGAAGTTACGAAGCTGTTCATCACCGGCATGTTTACTGGCAAGAGCGACTAAATCATAAGCCTTTCTTTCGTCAGTTTCATTTTCAATGATGATATTTCCCTGTGGCGGGTATAACTTTGCAGCACCTAAGGCGCCAATATCGACAACAGGCTGGGAAGCTTTCTGACGGATCAGCAGATTCCCGAAATCAATGCCATCGACATCATCCGGAAACTGGGTGTTCAGCAGAATAGCCGCCAGATCACTGTTTCGATTGTCAATTTCGCAATCCTGGAAATGGATGCGCACGCCCCCTGCACGGATATTATTGAACTGCAAAGGAATACCTTGTTTTTGTCGAATTTTACAGTCAATGCAATAGATATCGCCCTCAAGCAATTTTTCTTTGCTTCCCCCTACCCAGAAGGAAATCGCCATATTGGGGTTTTCTTCAACGATGCAGTTTCTGAAAGTGATGGACACCGGTGCGCTCAAAGTATAGTTAATACCTGCTCCAAAGCCTCCGCCGGCATTTCCAACGAATTTGCAGTCTTCGATAACACAATCCACTAATTTTTGCGAGGTGTTGTTCGGTTCAAGATCAATCCCCGCTGCGGGAGGAGTCCCCTTGGTATCGCGAAAGATGCATTTGCGGATCTTCAGATGCTCAGCGGAGATGATGGAACAACCTTGCCGATGGTGATTTTCCGAAATAACATTTTCAATCAGAACATTAGAACTCCAGTTTTTTGTTTCATCGCCGGAAATATAGAGTCCGTCTCCCCCCGAAGAGGCTAAAGTCAAATCGCGGACGACTACGTTGTCGCAACCGATGATTGGGAAAAGATGACGATGTTCGGATGGACGATACAGTTTCGAGTCCTGGTAATCGGATTTGTTCATTTCGATCCGCACATCACCTTCCCCCCGGACAATCAGATTCTGCACTCCCTTAGCCAAAAGCAGACAATCGTTGACGCCCTGATGCGCTCCCTTTATCGCGCGTACACGAACGCCTCTTTGAAAGATAACCTCCTGGTTACTGCGGAACTTCAGCGTGGTGACGCGGTACTCTGGCAATACTTTGTCTACAAGTACTTTTGCCGCTCCTGAATCCAGAGCAGCCTGGATAGCAGCAGTAGCATCTTGTGTCTGTGGGTTATAGGAGCTGACCTTAACAACTTCCTGTGCAAATAAAACCACAGGACAGGCCAACAGTGCGAGGAACATGAAGCGACTAAGTTTCATTGGTTTTATCCTCCATGAAAATGAATGGTTGCAGGTATGAAGAGATCATTTCTGTGATGTATTTGCGTTGCTTATTATTTCCCGGGGGTGATATGCTTTGATAGCATTGTTGTGAACGATATCCCACAGCACTTCGTCGCTGCATTTAGTTTCAAACAGCATTCCCAGCATGCATCTTACATCAATCCAATAGGAATCACTGGCAAAGATGATGCGTTCCGTACCGATTTTCCTGACGGCGTGTTCCAGGAAACCATTATGGAAGAAATCCCCTGCCAAGTCACAATAGGTTTGGGGGAAACGCTGGCACATTTCGACTGTCTCGATGAAACCATTGGGGCGTCCTCCTGTATGGCCGAACACAAAAGTCACCTGGGGATATTTTTCCAGCATAGGAGCAAATTGAGCAGGAGTGCCGAAACGTTGATTCGGATTGTAATCTGAAAGCCCCCAACTGTGGGTCATGATGGTTTTGTGGTAACGTTCTGCCGTCTCAAATGCCTGTTCATAGCGTGGGTCCGATGCATAAACATGATGTTCAACGGGATGTATCTTAATACCGATACAGAAAGGGTCCGTAAGACTTTTTTCCAGCTCGCGAAGGGAGCCATCCACAAAATTTGGATCAAAAACTTCAAAATATCTGGCATGCCCATGGCTTTCGCGGCATAGTTTTTCCAATACGACCTGGGCAGGATTTCTGGTAACATCTGTAATTGTCTCGGATGGGGTGCTATAAAAATCTTTCACCCACAGGGAATTCATTTTTTTTTGCCAGACAGACCAACTAGGTTCCGCATCAGGGGCGGGGAAGCGGCTTTCGGTTTCAGGGTTGATGGTATGAGTATGGGCATCCACAATAAAGGGCGGAACCTCAGGGATGGGGA
>JAAZKR010000075.1 GCA_012799725.1 Oligosphaeraceae bacterium
CCTTGTCAGGGCTCAGTCGCCTTTTGGCCTCTGTCCGTATTTGCCCTGATGAGCGTTACGGGGTTGGAGGAAATGACTCCATCACAACCGTCAAAACGGCTGATTTTGAAAACAAAGCGGAATTCCTTCAGGCTGCATTTGCAAAAAATAACAGCGCTGATAGCTTATTGTCATGTCCGTTTTATAATGAACTCGGACTCTAAAATCAAATATAAACTCCATGATTTAACCACGATGGCTAAGCAAATGTTACTCATCGCGTCTGATGCGTCTATTGGACAGGAATTCTGCATGTTATCCAAGGCAATCACGGGGAAGGCACCTCTGCCAACCACATGCGATGACCTAGTCAGTGATTTAGTCCTCATTGGCTCCGATGCAGTAAATTTGGAAGTGCATCACCTAATTAAAAGCCGTCGCATTAGCTCCCTGGGCATACGCACAGGTACGGATGACTACCGCATTGTTTCTCTGAACGACAACGGCAGACAGATCCTGATTCTTGCTGGCGGGCGAAAACGTGCAGATTATTACGCTGTTTACGACTATTTTGAGCGTTATTGCTCATGCCGTTGGTTCTGGGACGGTGACATACTTCCACAGCGTGACGAGTTGCCGCTGGAGAATATTGACCATCTGCAGCAATTTCGCTTTCGCTATCGCGGGCTGCGTTACTTTGCGCACCGTAGTCTCCATCGTTTTCAGGCAGAGCACTGGTCCGTTCCCGAATGGGAAAGGGAACTGCATTATCTGTTGAAAAAACGCTTCAATCTATTCATGCTTCGAATCGGGAGCGATGACCAGTTTCAGCAGGCATTTCCGGAATCCGTTCCATACCCACCGGAAGATGCCCAGGATCCCGATGCCATTTCCCGTTCATACAATGACCGCACATGCTTCTGGGGGTTGAAGGAGCGGGGGCGAATCCGCAGTCAGATCATTGCCATGGCACACAAGCTCGACCTCTGTCATCCCGTAGACATGGGGCCGATGACCCATTGGTACAGCCGCACGCCCGCAGCATTTTTGAAGACCCACCAGCCCGTATTGCAAGCTCAGAGCACAGATGACTACAATGAACAAAGCGGTCAAACCTGGGAACTTACCAATGAGGAAAATCTTGCTAACTACTGGAAACTCACACAGGCAGAACTTCGTCGTGGGGAACGCCCGGAACTGTTTCATATTATTGGACTGGCTGAACGCCGGTTCGGCGATGCAGAAGAAAATTTGCAGCTAAAGCTTTATGCTTACCGCCGTTTCATCCGACTTCTGCGCAATGACTACCCTAACGCCGTTCTCCTCATCGCAAGTTGGGACCTGATGATACAGTGGAATGTAGACGATGTGCGTCAGCTACTGCAAGAGCTTGATCCCGAAAACACCATTATTCTCGACTATACTCAGGATCTGCAGTGTCGCCCAAATGACTTTGTGCAATGGGGGCTGCCTCATCGCTTCCCCTATATTTTCGGCATCTTCCAGGGCGTGGTACGCTACTCCGGCACGGCTTTTGACTTTGCATATACAGAGCGGAATTTCCAGCAGACATTGAATGACTCGTTCTGCAAGGGAATGGTAATGTGGTCGGAAATGTCCCATGCCAACACGCTGCTCCATGAATATCTCGCCAAGCGTTCAGCAGGAGACTCTTTCTCACTGCATGAATTCTGTCGGGACCGCTACGGTTGCGAAGCAGAGTCCATGGAAAAAGTCTGGAAGACACTAGAGAAGGAGTTCGCCGCCAACTCATTCCATCAGACTGGGTTGGTCTTTGATGACACCTTCAATTTGCTCAATCATCTGGCAAAAATGCCGCAGGATCATTGTGAAAGTGCCATGCGCGAGGAATTCCGAAAACTGCAAGAGATGCGTCCGCACTTACCTGGCGTCTATGCAGCTCTGGCTGACATCACCGCAAGAACCTCAGACGAAATGGTGCTGCGAGACATCATTGACATTGCCAGAACACATCTGATGAGCGACCTCGTGTGCGAATTGGGTTCAGTCATGGGGAGACTATGGACCTGGCGAAAAGACAATGGCGAAAAGCCTTCGGCAGACCGTTTTGTCAAACTTACGGAATATCTTGCAAAACTTCTAGAGACCTCTGACGAATACTCCCTATGCCATTCCCTGGAACTGTTGGCTCAGGTTCATCCGCTCAATCCTGCTTCAGAGCAAACACTCATGGGCAATGCTGAAAACAGCTATTGCCGAACTTATATCGCCGAACTGGCTCGCGCCATCTACATTCCTGAGGCGAAATTTCTGCGAGATTGGATTGCTTCTGCCCAAAAAGAAGACCGCGCCGATAGCCAGATGCTGCTGGATGCCGAAGCTGCAATCAGGGACAAGTTCTATGCCCATCCGTTAGCTGCCCATAAAGTACAAGGCGAACCGCTCAGCTGTGTTCTTAATGAACTTGAGAACATCTGATGCATAGCTCCAAAGCATTAATTTTGACAATACCTAACGAGCGCCAGACAGACTTGGACAGCGTGAAGGCGCTTGCTTCATCACAACACTATTACTCATTCATGAGCATAGCCCTAACCGGCTGGCAATGATTAAAAAGCAAAACGCAAGGTGAGAAATGTCTGAAAAGGATAATGTGCCGCCGAAAAAAAGGCTAAAAACCATACCGGTTCTCTTTATAGCCAGCTTTTTTACAATACAAATTCTGGCTTATTTTTTAGTTTTCATAAGACATTTCCAATTTATAGAGATAACTATATTTTCATGGTTGGTGGCATCTTTGGTTTTTGCTGTCTATATAGTAAATACTGAAGAAGACTCGAACATTAAGATCTCTTGGATATTGCTTGCCTTGGTCTTTCCTGTGTTTGGAATGCTCTTATATATATTCTTTCACCTGTTGCCAGGGCAGAGAATTGTCTCGAGGCTAATAAACAGGCGTAAAGAAATTGCCAAGCCCTATAATATGCAAAATGAAGGCGTCTTATTTAGCTTGGGACAGCTGGACAAGAAGAAAAAGCAGACTGCCGATTACCTTTACAACTTGGGTTTTCCCGTGTTTACCAACACAAAAGTCAAGTATTATGAACTGGGGGAAGATTTATTTGAAGCTATGTTTGAAGATTTAGAAAAGGCTGATGACTTCATCTTTATGGAATTTTTCATCCTGTCTCCCGGACAGATTTTCGATAGAATAATTGCAATTTTATCCAGAAAAGCCAAGGAAGGCGTCAGGGTAAAGTTTCTCTACGATGGCACAAATATGTTTTTCCTGCCCAAAAAAATAATTAAAATACTGGAAGCAGCCGGTGTTGAATGCAAGGTATATTCTCCTGTAAATGCAATTTTGACGACGGTACACAATAACAGGGATCATAGAAAAATACTGGTAATAGATAATAAGGTTGCCTATACCGGCGGTGTAAACCTGGCAGATGAATATGCTAATATATATGAAAAGCATGGTCATTGGGTTGACACAGGGGTCAGGCTTGAAGGAGAAGCAGTTAAATCATTCACACTAATGGTAATAGAGCTTTGGAACTTGAGGAATGCCAGTGACACCCACCCGGATTATTTAAAGACTCGCCACTCTATAAAAAGTGACAAGCCATCTTTCTCCATACCTTTTTCAGAAAACCCTCATGACAAGGACTGGGTAGGAGAAACAGTATATATTGACATAATTAACCAAGCAAAAGACTATGTCTATATAGCATCCCCTTATTTGACTATCTCTGAAAGAATGACAGGTGCGTTAAAAACAGCCGCTGAAATGGGGATAGACGTAAGGTTGATCTTTCCCCATAGAGGAGACCATGGTGGATTCCCCTTGATGGTGGGAAGAAGTTACTATGGGGAGCTTTCTCGAAGAGGGGTTAAAATTTATGAATATGAACCTGGTTTTGTGCATGCCAAGACTTTAGTATCCGATAATACTACCAGCCTTGTAGGAACTATAAATATGGACTACAGGAGTTTTTATCTTCACCATGAGAATGCTGTCCTGTTCTATGACGAAGACTTAGCCCGACGCATAAAGGAGCATTGGGACAGGATTTTGGAAAAATGCATACTTATTACAGAAAGAGAATATAAAGCTTTCAACTTAGCAAGTAGGATCACAGGCAGGGTTTTGAGACTCTTTTCTCCTTTGATGTAAACAAGACACTTTATTTGGAGCTTGTCAAGGAAATTTCAACTTGCAGTTTCACTTCCATCCTATGGAATGAAAGTAATGGGGCAGTCTTCTGTAGTAGCTGGTCTCCCCTCCCAATGATTGCAAAAGCACAATCATCCTATAGGCTATACTGTCGAATAAGCAACTGAGGGGCGATGCGTATAATTTTCGGCATCCCTTCCGGATTCAGGAGCATGGACAGAGCTCTCCGTCCCATTTCACGGAAATGTATGGCTACCGTAGAAAACCTGCCATTTTGGCTAAGATATGGCAGGACATTGTCGTAGCCGATGACCTGAATCTGGTTTCTCAGATTCAACTGATCCAATGCGGAAGCCACACCGCACGCCAGCAAGTCATTAGTGCAGAATACTGCATCTACGGATTCACCATCTTTTATCAGACCAGTAATATAATCATGTCCCAAAGTAAGATGTTCTTCATCATTGCGCATGTGCCTGGGACAGAACCAAGTCCAGTGATCCTGCCAATCAATGCCGTGGTATTGAGCCGCCAGGCGAATACCATCTACACGATAGCAATAATTCCGGCTGCCCAGGTTCAGAGAGAGGATCCTAGGTTGCGAATATCCCTGTGAAAAAATAAAATCACCGGCTGCAAAGCCTCCGGCGAAATCATCATTAAAGATAGCCCTGACTTGCTGAGAAGTATTTTCAAAATCCGGGAACTGATAATTAATAAAGACGAATCGCAGGTCTGGACAGTCATTTAAGCATTGCTGAAGCAACTCCTGGTCATATTCACACAGCACCAAGACTCCCAAAAAATTAGTCCCGAAATTATCGCGATAACTCTTCAAGGAGTTTACAGAGAGAACAATCAAATCTATTCCATTTTCTTGGGCGAACTGCCGGACACCTGCATAAATCGGCGCAAAAATATGATCGCTTTCCAAATTTGCCTGTTTGGAATTAAGAATGCCGCAGACACATGGCATATCCGATGTTTCCGCATTGTCTGAATAACACTTTCCAAACTGAACAAAAGTACCCTTTTTGGGTCGTCGGAAACAGATACCGTCATCGATCAGCAGTCTATAGGCATGGTCCACAGAACGATTGCTCAGTCCTACCTGCTGACTCAAAGAAAGAACATTCGGCAATTGTGTTCCACCAGGAATATGCTGCTTACGGATAAACTGTTCAAGCTGATCCCGTAATTGAATATATTTGGGATAGGCCTTGTTTTCTGTCAATGTAATGTTAAGTGATGAAAATGACATTTTAAATAATGCTGAATATCAAATATCAGTGATAATAGTCAGATTTCAGGTTCTGCCTGAAATGCTTTTTTTGAACACTTACCCCATAACTAAAAAGAAAATGGTGCCGATAAAGATAAATTAGCACATATTTGGCATTTTTCATCTCAAGAAGAGCCAGTTTCTGAGAAAGAACTGGTTTTTGGCGTTCCGTAATCGTAACAGTTCCATGGTGCGCATACTTGCGCCACCATCGGCAACCTATTCGGGTGCCCTCTGCTTACTTTCAGGAACAGCACCGGGACAGCTGTGAATCTTTACATAAAAAAGGCCGGATCACCATGGCAAACCATATGCAATCCGACCAATCTCGATCAAGAACAGTAATCGTTATGGAATCACCTTAATCTGTAAATCCAGCACACAGAGATCCATCAGATCACTTTTCGTGCGACTGCCAGCACTGCCGTCTTTCATGACTGTATTGCATCTGCCCAAGTGACCAACACGGAACAAATAGGCATATGCTGTCGTTTTACGAGGAGAAAGCACCGGACGCTGCATAAAATAATTCACTGGACTGGAATCGCAAGAATCAGCCAGCAGAATCGTCTTGCTTGGCGGAAGCTTAATATCTCCCATGCCATTGTCCTGATGATTAGGATGTGAATTGAAACCTTTTTTGTCCAATGGAGCCTCTATGATATTGATTTCCGTCTTTCCCGCATCATTCGGATGAGTGGTTCTAACACTCCAGCAGGCCAGACCATAGAACAGACGCTTGTTGTAGATATCGGTCGACGCAGTATCATACGCCAGAAACGTGGGGCAGTAGAAAAGCTTGTTCCGATTATCAGTAAAAGTAGTCATATAGCCGCCTTGAACAAGGACCTTGTACCATTCTCCATTCGGATTGCCATAAACAAGAGGCGGGAAAATTACACCGTCATAATCATCTGCATACATGAAAGCAATGGTGCCCAACTGCTTTAGGTTGTTTAGACAACTAATGGAACTCACTTTCGCACGTGCCTTGCTCAAAGCAGGCAACAACATGGACGCAAGTATAGCAATGATTGCGATCACGACTAACAATTCAATAAGAGTAAAATGCGTGGATTTTTGCGAGTTCATTTCTAACCTCTTGTTCTTTGGTGAGTAAAAGAAAAAGAAATTGATTATCCTAGATAACACCTAATTATTGTCGATTATCATCAATATATCTGTTTTTTTAAAATTAGCAATGTAAAAATGCAAAAAAACAAAAAATATGGGTAATCCTTGCTCTATTTGATATTGGCAAAGCATTTTCATGCTCTTGCATACTGGGGGCTGCGTTGTTGGGACGGTGTTACTATCGCTTATATATACCAGCATCATGCAACAGCACGCCCCATTCCCCCCACAACTTGTCCATAAGTTTTTTAAATACTTGCTTGCAATTATACCAGATAATACTATAATAACGCATAACCAAGTTAAAACAGTACTCTCAAAACTAATAACAGAGACATTTTTGACATCTAAAGCCTGCGTAATTTCTCAAGCACGTGGTTTGTCTTTCGGGGACTTTTGAGAGTTCCATCGTTAAATAAAAATCACAGCCATCCCATGGACTATGATGCAATGTACAGATTGGCGACCTTGGCGGTTCAATGAAGGGGATTACCGCAAAGAACGCAAAGATAACCGCAAAGAACGCAAAGAGCGCAAAGAACGCAAAGAACGCAAAGAACGCAAA
>JAAZKR010000076.1 GCA_012799725.1 Oligosphaeraceae bacterium
GGCAGCGCCCGCAAGGGCGCCACAGGGGGAGCAGTGGATTTGCCATAGGTGATCCTGTAAAAAATGCTTCTGGCAGGAGTTCGTTTGTGTCGCCGGCGCTGGTTTCGGGATGCCGCCCACCCCCGGTTCCCCCGCCCTCCTCCGGGCTCGGTCACTGGGGATTGTTATTATGCAGCCATTCGGACTGGAAGGTGCCACTGTATTTTCACAAGCCAAATTTCAGCAATATGATTTTTGCCATACTTAAATTATTGGTCAATAGTCAGATGAAGAAAAAATAACGCTCGTTTTTGTGAACCTGAGCTTCTGTTGTCTGAAGTTTGTAAAGCTCTCAGACAAGTCGAATCGATCAGATCATATTAGTGCAGTTTGGACTATAGTATAGCCACAGCGGATATTTTCTACTTTTTCAGAGCTTATGCTAAGACATTGGATTCCTGTCGCCGCTATTTTATAACTTCTGCAATACTTTCGGCAAAGCATTAATCAACGCTTCTATATCATGTAGTGTACTGGCGTATCCCATACTGATCCGAATAGCGCTGCGCGCTACATCATCAGGTACTTGCATTGCTTTTAACACATGACTGGTCTTTTTGCTTTCGGCACTGCAAGCGCTACCCGTGCCAACCAATATACCATATTCTGCTGCTAATATCCTAGCCACGATAGCAGCGTCATAGCCCGGTATAGCAAAATACAATATATGCGGCACTGCGTTGTCAGCCGAAAAAATCGGCCAGCTATCGGCAGAAAGAACGGCGATGCCTCGGCGTAAACACGAATTAAGCTTTCCTATGCGCTCAAACTCTGTATCTCGAGCCTGACAAGCCAGCTTCACTGCCTGGGCAAACAAATATATATTCACGGCATCCAAGGTACCGGGACGTAGACCGGCCTGCTGCCCTCCACCATAATATGCACCGCGCAAAACCGCTCCTGGTCGGTATAGCAAAGCGCCAATTGAGGCCGGACCGCCTAATTTACGTGAAGACAAAGCCAGAAAGTCAATCCTGGCCGATTCCCAAGGTATGTGTAGCTTGCCCACGCTTTGCGCTGCATCAACGCATAAAATATTATTGGAGCCAAAATGTGAGCGCAAAGCACATAAATCATGCACAACACCGGTCTCGTTATTGACATGACAGACGCATAACAGCGCGTTCGTGCTCGCAAGCTCAACCTGATAGACCAAGCTGCCGTCTGTGGCAAGACCTAGCGCAACCCGGTCTTTGGCGTTTAAACCGCAATGTGAAACTGGTTCAAGCATGGCGACGTGAGCTGCCGGATCATAATACAGTGGCCTTTCGCAAGCCTGCACAGCTGAAAAAATAGCTATGCTAAGTGCTTCAGTTACTCCGGAACACCAAAGAATCCGGGCATTGCCCTCAGCAATGCCCAGATTCTGCAAAATATCCAGCTCGGCAGCTAGAATCAAGCGCCGGCTTTCTTCAGAAAAAAGAGTAACACCATGCGGATTATAGGGATACCGACGGCAAAGCTCAGCATAGCGCAAAGCTAGCTCAGCACGCATCGGACAGGAGGCGGCATAGTCTAAATTATGCAAACAAAGAGTGGACACGAATCGTAAGCATCCTAAGTTAAGGGTTCAAAGTTTAAGGTTCATGGACTGTGAATGCAGTGGCTAAGGTTGGACATTGTTTGATCAATCGAACCTGTTGGAATGTTTTTTGCCCTTTATATATTGTTTTCAGTCAAAAATTCTGTCTGAGGCTTTGCGCTGTAAACGCTTCACTATGCTTAGCCCAAGGCTTCAATCTGGGGAAAGCACCATCAAAAGAGTTAGTGCCTTGTAAGGATACTGCAATTAACCTAAAAAAAGCAGTTGACTTTTCTTCTTGACCGATAATCAGAGCTTCTTCCGATGCGGACCGAACCCGAAGTCGCCTGAGCCCTGACAAGA
>JAAZKR010000077.1 GCA_012799725.1 Oligosphaeraceae bacterium
TGATCGGGATGGTTGAGGATATTTTCTTCGGTAGCCAAAGAAACCAGAAAAATATCTATTTCCAGGTCAGACAGCTTCAAGGTCTGCTGGAGTTCAAGCATTTTTTCATGGAAGACGTCAGGCTCGCCAGGCTTTCCCCAAGGAGTTGCCATGGCATTCTCGAAGAGCGCCGGAAGAATGGCATGTACTCTATGGCGTAGTCCATCTTCGTTCCATAATCCCCTTAGGGTCTTCCGCAGCAGGTCGCCATCCAGATCCTGAAGAAAACCATGATAACGACCTTCCGACATTTTTTCGATGATATCAGTGGGAAAGGTCTCCCGTACTAATTTAGCCAGCAGTTGCTCGCCGCCATCACATTCCAAAAGACGAAAAACATCTTTATCGTCAATGCGTTCTTTATGATTATCCAGCAGGTTTTTCAGGAACTCAAACGACTTCTTTTGCATCCACGGGCTGCGGTGACATAGAAAACAATCCATCTGCTTTACTCCTTTGCTTTTGGTGAAAAAGGTTCCGGCAACTGGTCATAAAGCAAACAGCGTGCCAACTTCGTTTTGTGGCGAGGTTGTGCTGCACAGCAAGCACAACCTTTGGCAGAAACGATATCAAATTGACCAGCGATGGTAAAATTTTGATTGGGAGCATTTTCAGGATTAGGAATCGTTGTGATTTTTTAGGATTTACTATGTAACTTTATGACTTCTTATGACTCTGCTTGATATGGCTTTACACGAAGGCTATCTTTCTATGCGTTCCGGAAATCGGAAGGCCAAAAAGCAGAAGAGAAATCAAGGCGATATCAGAACAAATGTCGTTAAAGCTATGTTTTTCAATTGGCTTTAATGTCTTTCGCCGAATGCTGTTAAAGCTATACTTCCAATATAGCTTTAATATCTTGCGCCGTAGGCGTTTAACCATGCTTAACCCCAGGCTTTAGATAATGTGTCAAAGTCAAGCCATTTTTAAAGAAATCTCTGTTTTTTTTGTTGAAAGTTCGGATCATAGGGGATGCCGGAATCCACAACCCCTTCGATGATGAGAAGAAGTTTCCGCATGCATGCGCATCTCGCCGTCATTTTACTTGAGTTTTCACGCGCCAGCAATCTTTTCCTCATGTCTTGCAGTGCCGGTATCTTTTCCATGGCCTTGGTTGCATCCAGGTACAGGATCTGCCTGAGGTACTTTGAGCCGCACTTTGACAATTTGCTCTTGGTCGGCGACGATCCGGACTGCCTGATTGCCGGAAACAGCCCGGACAGCCCCGAAAGCTGCAGTTGCGTGTACTGCTTCAGGCTTCCCAGCTCGGCATATATGACGGCGGCCGAGAGCCTGCCCACTCCGGGGACTGTGTCCATCAGCTTGATTTCCGCGTCCATTTCATCGGACAGCCTGCTTGCCTCGGCGATCTTCTTGTCAAGCTCCTTGATTTTTTCCTTCAGATGGCTTATGACGCTTTTGTTGACCGCCTTCGTCTCACTGAATTCCAGGGAGCGCCCCTTGTTCGACAGCATTGTCACGACTTTGACAAGCTTCCCGCGTTCCGACACCAGTTCCCTGAGCAGCTTCTCGTCGCGGCTTCTGACTCTTATTTTAAGAGGTTGGAAATCATAGCCATACTTGGCAATGAGCCTTGCATCCGACTTGTCCGTCTTGTTCACCGCATGGCTTTTGATGTAGTAGGAGACGGAACGGGCGTTGCAAATGGAGACATGGATTGAACTGTCCAGTTTGAGCATGAGGTCCGCCAGCCTGTCCGAATAGTAGCCTGTGGATTCCATGACGACCGCCGTGGGGAAAAGCATGTTGGCATGCTTCTTCCTCCAGGACAGGAATCTTCTGACGCCCTTTCGGTTGGAGTCGAAGTTCACAGCTTCGGACTTGCTTATGTCGGACAGGCCATCATAGAAAGTGGCGGTGAAAAAGCCCTTGGACACGTCCACGCCGAACCATTGCCAAATGCGTTCCTGCTGCTGTTCCTGCTGCTGCCCCGCTTTTTGTTTCAGTTCTTTTGACATTGCAATTTCCTCCTGCTGCGCTACAGTAAAAATGTGCTTCCTATTGCCCCGCTTGTTAATGCGTGCTTCAATGCACAAGATAATGTTCGGCTTGGGAAAGCACGGTAGCAGGGGAAACGCGCAAACTAAAGCACGAACTGCAAGTTCGGTCTGGACACGCGCTGTTTCCCCTGTGATTTTTCAGGGAGCGACCCTGGAAAATCATTTTACCGTATATCAAGTGGCCGGTTCTGTCAATAATGAAAACATTATTGCCTACTGGAGCCACTGGATACCAAAAGAAA
>JAAZKR010000078.1 GCA_012799725.1 Oligosphaeraceae bacterium
CTCTGCCGGTGATGCACTGGGTCGCCAATACACTTTTGATCCAGGGGATAACCCGGATACTGCCCATGCCCTATCTCTACGGGGATATGAAACTCCGGAAGATTTGTTGCAGCACCGATATCTCGCACCGAAACCCTCAGTGGGAAGCCATAAAGGCACTGACAGATTTCTGGAATATTGCCGGGCAATTCGATGCCGGGGCTAACGAACCGGATGTCTGGGTGCTGGCGCGAACGGAATATCCGGTACCCGACGTGCTGTCGCCGATACCGGAAAAACAGAGACAGGCTGGAATGCGGGTCAATGTCCTGCTTGATCGACTGGAGCACGAGGCGATCCCTTGGCGTTTTGCCAATTACAACGATCTTTTCGGACAGCATCTGCCGAAAATCCTTGTGCTTCCGTCAGCACCGGATAAATGGGAAACAGAAGCGTTCCCGCGTCTTCGGGAGGCGGGAGTGCAGATCATCACCGGTTGGGATGATTGCCTGAAGAAGCATGCATGCGTATCCTTGGTGGGCGAACGCAATGTCTGCCGGGTATTGCCCTGTGTTCGCCCGGAAGGGGAAGGCCTGATGGTCTTCAATCCCTCAGACGAGACCGTAACTTTCCGCTTCCGCACTTCAAAAGCATGGACGGAGCTTCCAGCAGACCGAGTACTCGCTGAACTTCATCCCATAGTCTGCTCCGATGGAATCTTGAGCCTGGTGCTGCCGCCGGGGGCGTTGCGGATCCTGCTGAAACGTAAGGAGGCTGCCCAGGAGGCACTCCCTGCTTTCACAAAACAGCCTCTGCACCTGCAATGGACGGTCACTAAAGAGGAACGACTCTCTCTCTCTGCGGAGAAACCTACGCGTTTCCGCTCGATAACGCCAAACATTCCGCTACCCGCCGACGGCCTGTATAAAGAGAAGGATTTTTCCGGCAAGCTTACTCTCGAAGCGGAGCTGGATGCGCCGGAAAGCGTTTCCGGATATCTGGTTTTTGAGCGGATTTGTCATGCAGGCGAACTCTTTGTCAATGGGCGAAAATCTGGACTAAGAGCCTTTGCTCCTTGGGCTTTCTCCGTAAAATTGCGGGAAGGAAAGAATACGCTGAAGCTCCGAGTTTTTTCCTCCGCCGGCAATGAATGGCGGCGCTGTTTCCGAGAAGAGCTTGAACCCAGAGGCTGGTTTAACAACTATGCTCACAGACTGAAGCAGTATCTAGTGGATGATGCCGATGTCGGAATTCCCGGAAGCATAGCGCTCTTCTGCCGAAAAGGCTGATTTCCTCGTATAACATATAAGGACGTCACGGTGGAAAGATATATATAACTCATTGTAGGACCTCATTTTGTGGCGCCTGGAAGACGTCACTTTATGATGAATTTGCCGTGTCGCCTAGAAAGGAAGCCGAGTGAAGCCACCTCAAAAGGGCTTGTATGACAACGAATTAAAGAAAAATTGCCGGCAAAATCTTTCATAAACAAGAAGAACTCTGGCAACTGCACTACAGAAGACTGACCCATTACTATTTAGATAGCTTTGGTAATTAAAAAACCAAATCCTTTCTCCTTTTTTTGTACCTGGTGGTATAGTATGGGATGAGGAGTCTTGCAGAAAGACGGAAACGCCTTATGAGCTTAGAACCTTAAAAGGATGCTGAAACTGAAAATAGAAAAGGGATGAATTATGAATCTGACCGAAAAAATGTATTCTGCCGCTCGTGAACTTTATGCCTCCTTAGGCATTGACACGGAGAAAGCAATGGCTGCTTTGGATGAAATTCCATTGAGCATTCATGCCTGGCAAGGCGATGATGTTGTGGGCTTCGAGGATACCGGCCATGCACTGACCGGTGGCTGCCAAGTGACCGGAAACTATCCTGGCAGGGCACGGACATCCGAGGAACTCCGCCAGGATCTGGATGAAGCTATGAAAATGCTTCCCGGTAAAAAGCTGCGCGTTTGCCTGCAAGGGCATGAAATGGATATGCTGCGTCCCGGCCAAGACAGGGATAACCTAGATATTGAAAACTTTGCCGGATGGCTTGACTGGGCTGCCGATCGGAAGATCGGCATGGATATCGCCCCAGCCTATTATTCACACCCGAAACTGGACAGGGGGCTCTCCCTATCACACCCCGATAAGGCCATCAGGGATTTCTGGATTGGGCATGGACAGTCATGTAGACGGGTTGCTGCCGCCTTTGCCCGACGCCTTGGCACTGCCGCAGTATGCAATCAATGGGTTCCAGACGGCTACAAAGACACTCCGGCGGACAGGCTTGCGCCACGTGAGCGTCTCCAGGACGCTCTGGACGAGGTCTTCAGTGAAGTCTTCCCGGAAACGGAAGTCCTGGATGCCGTCGAGTCCAAGCTTTTCGGTATCGGAGTGGAGTCCTATACGGTAGGCTCGTATGATTTCTATTTACCATATGCGGCCAAAAGAAATAAGCTGATCTGCCTTGATACCGGACATTTCCATCCGACGGAATCGATTGCAGACAAGATTTCCGCGATCTGCTGCCAGCAAGGGCGCATTCTGCTCCATATCAGCCGCGGTGTACGCTGGGACAGTGACCATGTGACGGTGTTGGATGATGCCCTCTTGGATCTGGGTCGGGAAACAGTAAGAAACTGGAATGGCAATAATATCTTCTTTACCCTGGACTATTTTGACGCCAGCATCAACCGCGTTGCCGCCTGGGTCATCGGCGCCAGAAACTGGCAGAAAGCCTTGTTGATCGGATTGTTGGAACCATCAAAAGAAATCTATGAATATGAAGAACGCGGAGATTTTACTGCCCGCCTTGCCGGAAAAGAGGCCATCAAGTTGCTGCCTTGGAGTGCCGTCTGGAATTATTACTGTCTTTCTAGAGAAATAGTAGCGGATTGCAAGATCATGCCCCTTATCCGTAATTATGAACAACAAGTGCTGGCTGCGAGAGAATAATCTGCTATCTGAATGACAAGGAATATTGCCAGCGAAATGTTACTATGCTGTGGGGCACCAGGTCTGCAAAATGCGGTTGGTGCCCCACACATCTAATTTAAGTATGGGTCAGACCTGAAAAAACAACACATTCATCCCATAGGCAGCAAAAAACGGCATATTTAGCCGGATTTCACGCTTGAGCAAACCTCTTTTTTCAAAACCCCACTTTCGATTTTTTGATTTTTCCCCGCTCGATATGGAGGCTGCGGGCAAGATCAGACAACTGAAGCTCAGGTTCAAAAAAAACGAGCGTTATTTTTTCTTCATCTGAGTATTGACCAATAATTTAA
>JAAZKR010000079.1 GCA_012799725.1 Oligosphaeraceae bacterium
CAGAAAAAGTCGTCAATCGGGCTTGAAGACCGGGATTATGCATAGTCAAGGCCTTACAGCACAACCTCTTAAATAGAGCCGCCACTCGAAGCCTTGTCCTGAAAATCTGCGTGCATCTGTGTAATCTGCGGATAAAATGCTGCCTGAATACTTTGGGACGGGGTTAGCTATTTCCCACAAAAATTGATCAAGAATTGAAAACTATTAATGCTTATGGGCACTAGTCCACCCCAAGCCTTCCGCAGGGAAAAAATGAGTTGTGGGCACTGCGGCCAACGCCGAGTTTACATTGCTCAAACGAATTGTTTTTTCAAGGCCCAGAGCCCCAGTGCCGGGTTGCTGATATAGAATATTTTCTCACCATTAGGCAGGGTGTTGTAGCCGTCCTTGAGCGTTTCGGGCTTATATTTGTCTATGATTTCCTGCAAGTCGCCATAGGCAAAACCAACCGATTCGATTTCCTCCCGGCTGACACCCGCCCCTGGGCAATAGCGTATGGTAAAGCGTCCCTCGCTGGAACCATGTATAAGATGTGCTGCTGCGCTCAAATTATCACGCAAGTCGGCATTTTCCTCCACCGCTTTCAATGTAGCCGGTGTACCCTTGTAACCGTATTTGCGGATCAACTTATCTATTTGAGTATCTTCACCAAACTGTTTTAGACCGGGTGCCATGACTATGAGTTCACCATCGTCAGCAATCACCATGCGAGTACGATAGACTGCTTTGTTACCCAGCCAGGTGCTCTTGAATTCCTCCGGATCCAGATAGACCAACACTTTCTCGATGGGTTCATCCATCAAGTCCAGGTTACACTGCTGACTAAGTTTGACTGCTTTAGCAAAGGTGTCGGTGTCCTCACCTACAAAGAGTCCCCTCATTTCCATTTCGCCGCTTTGCTGGTTCTTAGCCATCACGGTAAGCACATATAATATGGGCAGCTGAGCCATGAATTTTTCAGTGCTGTAATTAAACAGGCGGCGTACCGGAGTATTGTCCAAGCCCATGATGCGTTCCATGCCATGACAAGCGCCCAGAAAGTGCGATTTATTGATCATGTCCGAACCGCCTACGCCGACCACTATATTCTTGCTGTAGTTGGCCATTCCCACCACTTCATGCGGCACCACCTGTCCCACTGACAGGATCAGGTCATAGCCTTCCAGAAGCATCTTGTTGCACTGCACCTGCACGGAGTAGTCCAGTTTACCTTCAGACCATTCCTTGATGAGTTCGCCGGGCACCTCTCCCAGAGTAACTACGTCGTTGCGCCAATCATGCACAAAAAAACGATCCAGCGGTATTTCATCACCGAACATAAAGCGTAGTTCCGCTTCCCGCATGGGGAAATGAGTGCCCAGTGCCGGCATGATATCGACTTGTGCTGTAGGGCTAAGCAGCTTATAAAGCAGATTGGTCAAAAAACCGGCGTCTGAATTCAAACGGGTGATATCCGGTGGTATGATAAGCACTTTGCGCAGTGGACGTTCTATCTTGGCTAAGGCCTGACGCAGGACCTCTTCTTTTTCAGTAGCACTCAAGGCCAGCTGCAAACCAAACTTGGCAGCATAATGAGACATAAATTAGCTCCTGATGTTATGTCGAATTAAAATGACAGCCTCTGTCATTTTCCTTTTACTTGACGCTCTCGGCGCTTCAATTCCAAACGGGACAATTACTACTATAGCGCACTTAGCCAACTTTGAAATTGACGAATTGAAGCTTACATTATCTTGAGTGCAATATTATGATGTATAAAATGAATTTTATCCAGGAATGAGGGGAGGCATGGCAAGCGATAGAAAAATGAAAGAGCTTATCCTGCATATATTGCAGGATGCCTCCAAAAAAGGCATGAGCCGCAGCGCCATTCGTGAGGCCATAGGCAATTGTGACGCCAAGCGGCTGACTGCATTACTTAAGGAAATGCAGAAGGAAGGGCTGCTACAGCTCAGCACCGGCAGACGCTACACTGTAACACAAACAACGAGCAAGCTGCTGCAAGGTGAAATACAGGTCAATAACCAAGGCTTTGGATTCGTCACCCTTAAAGGTGAAGACCAGAGCGATCAAGACGTATTTATCCCGCCGGGCGCCCTGCACGGGGCCATTACAGGAGACTTGGTTGAGCTGGAGCTCAGCCAGATTAAAGACAGTCGCGGCCCATCTGGTGTCGTGCGGCGTATCATCAAGCGCAAGCATGAAAAGTTCGTCGGCTGCCTGATCAAACAAAACTGGGGCTGGGCTTTGCGCCCACTGCGCCGTGAATTGCCGGCTCTTATCAGCTTGCAGCAGGGTGATGACGACAAGGTGCTGCAGCGCTGCAAAGAAGGCGACTGGGTAGAGGCCAGGCTGCTAAATGACGAAAATAGTGACGGCCAGCCCTACGCACAACTCTGCGCTCGAATTGCTGCCAGCGGCAATGTTAAGGCCGACCTCGACGCCATCGTCAAGGAATTTGATCTGCCGCGCAAATATACTGCTCGCGAAGAAGCTCTGGCTGCTGGCCTGCAAGCGTTGGAGCTGCCCCGTGAAGACTGCAGCAACCTGATCACCCTCACCATAGACCCGCCGGACGCACGCGACTACGATGATGCGCTTTCTCTACTGCCCGGAAACAATGACAATGAATGCATAGTAGCTGTTCACATTGCGGACGTGGCTTGCTACGTGCCGCATAAAAGCAACTTGGACAAGGCCGCCTTAAAGCGTGGTTTCACTTCATATTTGCCCGGTCGCACTCTGCCCATGCTGCCTGCTGCGCTATCAAATGACCTATGCAGCCTGCGAGAAGGGTTTCCACGTCTGGCACACAGCCTGTTTATGCGCATATCCTTGCAGAGCGGCAAAATCATCGCCTCCGAACGCAAACGTACTGTCATCAAAGTGACCAAGCGACTTTGTTATGACGACTTGACGCGGCTCTTCGAAGGTGACAAAGGCAATCTGAAACCCGAAATCAGCAAAATACTGAGCAAACTTAGAGCCGTTGCCGCCATAATGCGAGCTCGACGCCGAGAAGACGAGCTTTTTCTGCCCATGGAAATGCCCGAAATACGCGTGCTGTGCAATGAACAGGCCTCGGAAATCGTAGGCTTGCAAAAAACCGAACACGAGGAATCCCATGCCCTCATCGAGGAATTTATGCTGGCCGCAAATCAATGTGTGGCCGAAGAATTGCAAAAGAAAAAAATCCCGGCGCTTTTCCGTAATCATCCCGAGCCGGAGGCTGATTCCATGCTTGAATTCAGCATGCAGGCCGCCCAGGTCTACGGTCGTAAGCTTAAGCGTCTCAGTAGTCGCAAACGCCTGGTTGATTTTCTGTTGAACCTTGCCAAGCATCCCATGCAAGAGCTGCTGCAAATGATGTTCCTGCGTTACTTGCCGCGCGCTAATTACGGTGCTGCCTGCATCGGGCATTTCGGTTTGGGCAAGAGCGACTACTGCCATTTCACCAGTCCCATACGGCGATACCCTGACCTGCTCATTCATCAACAGCTGCTGGCGCTGGACTGCAAAGAGAAACCGCGTGACAGCCAAGAAATGTTAGTACTTGCGGAACAGCTCAGCGCCACAGAGGAGAATTGTGATCAGGCCAGCTTCGCCGCCGCTGACCGTATGAAGCTGCGTTTTCTTGGCAAACAGAAAGAAGAACAGCCCATGCTGCGTCTGCGCGGTTATATTATTCGTTCAGCCAAAAGCGGACTGAGCGTATATCTGCCCGACTATGGCCTGATCGGCTTTGTCAATGCTTGGCAGCTGCCCAGAAGGGAGTGGCGCTTCTACAGCGATCTTATGCTCTGGAAAAATCACAGCAGAGGTATCGTGTTACAAGCGCAGACGGAAATGGAGTTTCTGATCAATACCAATGATCCGATTCGCGGCGAACTTACTTTGACGCCTTTCTTCAATAACGGCAAAAAAGAAAAGAAATCAGCCAAGGCTTCGAAACATGAACGCAAGCGTTCTCCATAAGCCATATACCTCTGACTTGGCAGCTGTGCTTTAGTTTTTTTCATTTCATAACCCCACCTTGTTTTCCGGAGAAACCATTGATCACGATTATTTTGGCGCTCACCTGTGCCATTCTCGCCTGGTGTGCTGTATATTTCAGTTTTGACAGCCGCCCTTGGGGCTGGGCCACCCTTGCCTCCCTGGCCGCCTTTTTTGCCGCTTCGGCCCCCATTACACTCTTAGTACGCAAACGCATGGAGCAGATTTTTCTTGCGGTGCAGACCAAGATACTTCAAAGCCAGGAGCAATTGCGTCGCAAGGTACTTGCGTTGCAACGCAAGATGCAAAGTGGCGGCAAGTTCCAAAGCCGAATAGAACAGGAACAAGCCGAATCCATTCGAGAAGCCATAGACTTGCTTGAGCCGGTCAAGTCCCTGCAGAAATGGAACCTGCTCGCAATGCGGCAATACAATACTTTCAAGGGACAGCTGCTTTTCCAAATCAAGGATTTTGATGCAGCACGCCCTTTGCTGGCCAAGGCCCTCGTGCTTGAACCCTTGACTGCCGCTATGCAAATGGTGCTGATGTACAAGAACAACGAAATGAAAGAACTTGAGAAGACCTTTTATAAGAGCACTGGACGTTTTAAGGATGAAAAAGGCAGCCTGCTCTATGGTCTCTATTCATGGATACTGCTAAAAGAAAATCGCCTGGATGAGGCTATTGCCATACTTGATGAAGGACGCAAAAAGTGTGAAAATCCGGTGCTGGAACAGAACTGGGAGCATCTGGTCAACGGGCGCACCAAGCGCTTCAGCAATGCCAACCTGGGCGAACAGTGGTTCGCACTGCATCTGGAAAGCATGCCACAGCAAAGAGTACGGGCACAAGACCAGTTCGGCGGCAAAGTCAGAAGAGGCAGCATTAGATAGGCGAATAGTACTTGTTTTTGAGATAGCAAGCCGGACGCGAACAACATGAAATCCAATACTGCAAAGGAATAAGCATGCAACCCACGCCAGAAGCTCATCGCGGCTACAGTGCTCGTTTCCCTGAAAATACCCTGCTCGCATTCCAGCAGGCCATCGCGGTTGGCGCAAAATCCATGGAGCTGGACATACATCCCAGTGCAGACGGCGAATTCATGGTCATTCATGATGCCCGCCTGGAACGTACCACCAATGGCAAGGGCGAGGTGGCAAAACACAGCGCTGCCGAACTAGCCAAGCTGGATGCCGGTTCCTGGAAAAACCCGGCCTTTGCCGGCGAACGCATACCTGCCCTGGAACAGGTACTGGCTTTGAGCCAACAAAACAATGTCTACTGCAATATCGAGATCAAAAGCTTTACCGCAGAGCTTTTTGACGTGAAGCGGCTAGTCGCATTGCTTCATAAGTACGCGCCTAAAGACGCCAAACACATGCTCTCTTCTTTCGATGTACAGGCTCTGCTGCAAGTCAAGCAATACGATTCGAATATCCCGCTGGCCATCATTGGCGGCGATGGATATGGCATGCTGGCACAGGCTCTGGAACATCAAATACCTTGGATACATTGCCACTACAGCAGAGTCAATCACGATCTGCTGCTCGCAGCACATGCCAAGGGCATCAGAATCAATGCCTGGACTGTCAATCAGCCCTCCCTGTACCGGCATTACGCCAGAATGGGCTTGGATAAGATTTGCACTGACTATATCGCAGAAATGATACCGGCCTAGACCAAGAAGGACACAAATGCGCATCTATATACAGACAGATATTGAAGGCGTGGCCGGATTCTGTTTTTTTGAGAACCGCCGCATTGAAAGCCTGGAAAATCATGCACACAGACAGCGCATGTACCGGCTGCTTACCAACGAGGTCAATGCCGCCGTCAAAGCGGCTTTTGACAGCGGGGCTGCCGAGGTGCTGGTCAATGACAGCCACGGCTCTGGGTATAATATCATCTTCGAAGACTTAGACCCGCGCTGCCGCATCATACATGGGCGCAATACAAGCGGGCCGCAATGGCTGAATCTGCTTGATAAGAACATAGACGCGATGGTGCTGATCGGCATGCACGCTATGGGCGGCACCGAGAACTCCATTACGCCGCACTCGCTCTGGAAGGTGAATGACGGCCAATTCCACATGAGCGAGGCGTCCATGGCTGCCGCCATCGCCGGCGATTCAGGTGTGCCAACCGTGTTTATCAGTGGTGATGACAAGGTTACCGCCGAAGTCGCTGGCAAGATACCCGGCATTCAGACCGCCGTTGTAAAGGAAGCCCTTTCGGCCTATATGGCCTGCTCGCTGATTCCTGCTCGAGCTTGTCAGCTTATCTACGAGGGCGTGAAACGTGGTATTGCATTGCGCAAAAAAATTGCTCCCTACAAAGTTCCCGGTCCAATAGACTTGGCGCTTTTAGACTCACCGGATCACAGTCTGCCTTTCAGCGTGCTTTGTGAAGTAAAAAACAGCCCGAGCATGCTACAGGCATTCAATGACTGTGAAGACCAAACCCCTTGGTACAAAAGAAACATCTGTTTGCCGGACGGCTTTGTTTTCCCGCCAACCCCGGAAAACCGCAAATAGCGCAGCACATCGCGCCGGTAAAGCTGCAAACCGTATTCCAACAGTGGACAAGGCGGATAGGGTGGACACAGTGGACAGGCCAGAAAACGATACCTGCACCCTCCTCTGTGAAGTCGTAGCAGGTCAGTACCATAGTGGTGTTCTTGCGGGCGCTGATTTTAGCGTGGCCTTGCCTCGGGTTCCTTCGTCTTTTCCAAGGCTCGGTCACCCGAGGTTGTGCATAGTATAGCCCTTGTCGCGGCTCAGACTCCGACTTGTCTGACTCGTCCATCAAGGCTGCGACCTTATAAAATTTCCTGGTTTTCCGTGGAAAAATGGGTTGTGAATGCTAGATCAGTGCAATTTGATTTTTAATTGAAATTACATTTTTCTGAACCAAGTCTAATTTATGATCAAACCGGTTCTACAATTCATATTCTGCTTGTCTATGCTGCTGAGTTCTTCGCCGGCGCATGACCCGCTGGCAGGCTGTCCGCTGCCCAACGAGCTGACCTGTCAGCAAAGCGCAACGGAACTATTTTTCATTGAAGTAGACTGCAGCCAGGAAATATCGCACAGTGAAACGGAGAGCTTCCAGATCATACTGCACTGCTTCACAGATAACCTTATATCTGTCCGGTATTGTGAGCCGGAAATAATCTATTGTAAAAAAAGCTTTTCCGCCGGAAAAGTCTGCAGCTTCCTACCTCTGCGGCTGTGAGACATATTTATTCTGTTCACACTCGATGGGCTTTTGCGTCGCGCATTTTGAAAATCGGTTTCACCGACGGCGGCGCAATCTGAATAACCGCAATTTATTTTTAGAGGTGGATTATGGACTTGATGGGAATCTTGGTCTATGCCTTGATCGCATTTGGCGTAATTTTTGTTGCATCCGCATTTCTTGTAATTGTCTTTCTTTTGTTTGAGGATTTTTGGCGCAAGCTTTTCAAAATGCAGCCTGCCCAGCATGATGACAAAAGCAAAAAAGGCAAATAACAGGAGCTGACAATGTATGACGAAGGCATTTCTCGTCTCCGCTCCGAGACGGAAAGTTTCTTTTTAACTGATGTGCTTGGCCCTGAACATATCATTTTGGACTTGCAGTCTGATTCCTGTGAAGAAGTTTACATGGAATTGATAGCCAGGTTGGTACCGGACAGCAAACCTGAAATGCAACAACGTTGCCTGCATGACATTTTGAACCGGGAAAAAAAGGCATCTACTTTCCTGGGACACGGTGTGGCCTTGCCGCACAGTCTCAGCAGCGGGGTCAAACGTCTCAAGGCCGCCTTGGGTCTGAAAGCCCATGGCCTTACTTGCGGGCGGGAAAAAATCAAAATTTTCCTGCTCTGTCTCTGTCCGGAAGAACAACACCGGCGTTATCTGCATTTCATCTATCAGGCTGCTAACATCCTGCTTATGCCGGAAAATCGCCAAGGTTTATTGCAAGCAGCAAGCGTCGAGCAGGCACTGGAGATTTTGCAGTCAACCTACTAGAAACATCACTGCCACAATCAGACAGCACCTTGGCAGCGTCTGATTGTGGCAGTATTCTAAAAATCTGCGGATTCAATCCTCGTCCGGCTCGCGATTGCCGAGCCAATACAGCCAATAACCGTGTCCGGGCAGCAGTTCCTTTGCCGGGTAGAAATGGTCTTTGCGCCAG
>JAAZKR010000080.1 GCA_012799725.1 Oligosphaeraceae bacterium
CCTTGTCAGAGCTCGGTCGCCTTTTGGCTTCAGTCCGCATCGGAAGAAGCTCTGATTATCGGTCAAGATGAAAAGTCAACTGCTTTTTTTAGGTTCATTGATATATAAAGCTGAGTGACTGTGGTGGAATCGGTTCAGTGCTTGGTTGCTCTCCACGCAACCATTGTCTAGCTTGGTTAACCATGCTATTGGTAGTGGCGTTTACTGGCGGAGGCATGGCATTGCTGCCCATGCCTATATTAGCAGCGGCCTGTTCCCAGGGTACGCCATAGATGGCGAGCACTTTTTCCGTGATGTCAGCAATCTCTTGCATTTCCGGGAAGCGTTTTTGCATTTGCATTAGCGAATGTATGACATTGGCTATTACATCTATGCCCTCAAACATGGGTTCCATACCCGGGATTACCGGCACAGTGCATTGTAACAGCAATCTTTGAGCCAATTCAAGCAGTTGTTTTTCTTGCTTGGAGTTCTCCGGTATGAGTTTCCCACTGGCCCAAGCAGCATTGCGGCGTTCTGTGCTGGTGGTCTTGCCGGTGTTCTTTAGGCATTGTAATATAGAAGGGGCAAAGCTCCCCTTTGGAAAAAGCCCCATGGCATGGAACGCAGCTGCTCGCACTTCGGGACTGTTTGGATCCAGGCAAAGTTTTTCCAATATAGATTCGGCATTATCGGTACGCAGAGTTCCCAAGGCTGTGGCGACCGCTGCTCGCACCAAGGGTGAAGGGTGTCCTGCATAGCTTTGCAACAGGTCAGCATGACTGCCTGGTTCTGACAATTGAGCCAGGGCCCGGATGCCAGCCTCTAGGTTTTCAGAATTTTCCTCTTGTGCCAGATTAGCTGCAATGATGGGCATGGCCGAGGTCTCATTTAGTCTCTGCAATATCCTTGTGGCGTGTAGTCGCAGCAATGCATCGCTGTGCGCAAGGGCTTGTTTCAACAAATCCTTAGCTGGACCGGATTGATTTTGAGCACATAAGAAAAGGGTGGTTTCGCTTTCATCGCGTATCTGGGCGCAAGCATCACTACATGCGTCCAGCAAGAGCAAGATGGCCTTTTCATTGTTCAGAGCGTTTTGTTTGCGTAGAGCCAGCACAGCTGCTAAACGCACGGCAGAGTTGGGGTCTTTCAGGCTTTGCAGCAATAGGCCCTGGTATTGATCTTGGATGATTGACTCACAGACAGCCGCACGCACATTCACTTCACGATCCTGTAGTAGTCTTTGTAGACGGGCAGTAGATTCAGGTTGTGGGTCTTTCGCAGCAGCTAAGCGAAGCAAAGGATTGTCGCTTTGGCTGGCAAGGTCTAGCCAAGTAGCGATTTCGCTACTTCTGGGCTGCACAAATGTGGCTGTTTGCAAGGCCAAGGCCTGAATTTCAAGGGAAGGATCATCTTTGTGGCTGAGTAATATGGCATCACTTTCCAATGTTTTACCTACTGCCTCGCTATTTTCAGCAAAACAGCGCCAAGCAGCTCGCCGGATTTTTAAGGGCAGCTGCTTCCCGTCCAGACTTTCGGATAGGTAGGGTAGCAGCGCATTAAAATCGGCATTAGGAAGTTTGCCGTACAGAATAATAGCGTTTTCCTGAGTTTGTAGATGATTAGAGCTTAGATAAGCGCTGATGCGTTCGAGGGCAAGATTGTTCAGGTCGGTTCTGTTCAAATAACTCAAGATGCTGGCTTGTATTTCAGGTACGGATTCTTGCTGTAACCAATCCAGCAATAAGTTTTGGGTGGCTGGGATTTGCGCTTCGCTGAGTTCAAGTAGCAAGCGACAGCGTAGATCAGGCGCACAGTGCTGCAGCCCTTCCTTTACTTTGTCGAGAACCTCCGGCTTGACCTGATAATAGCCGCCTTGCTCAAAATCAGCATCGCTGATGGGCTCGGACTGCCAGATCTGCATCCAAAGGGGGAAAAAAATGACTAGGCTGTAATATATGGAAGAAAGTGGAGTCATGGCTGGTTGAAATCGCGCGTGGTTTAATGGGTTGGCATGCACCCCGATCATTCAGCCGGGTGCGGCATCGATTCTAGTTTTTATTGTGGATTATTTCTGTTCTTTGAAGAGGTAATGTACTCTGAAGGCCGAGATGACCAGCAGCAGTAATGCGAGTGCACTAAAAATAATCAGATGATTTTGCCAGAGCCGATTGCCCATTATGCTGGGCAGCCTGGAGGCCAACGAATTATCTAAAGTGATTTCCATGGCCGCAATGAAGGGGTTGAACATCAGGAAACAAGCTTGTATGCTTGGATTGATTCGGCTGCTGAAGAGCAACACCGAGAGTGTGCCGGCAGTGAAGAGCAGGGCGAGGCCGTAGCTTAAAGCGGTGGCTACGCCGGTGCTGGGTGAAAAGCTGGAGGCGCAAAGACCACAGGAGGTAAATACTAGACAAGTGGTAAATAGAACCCCCACCCAGGCTCCGACACGCCAGTAGTTTTCCATTAGCGTCTGCCAGGCAAGACGGCATGCCTCCAATGCTTCGGAAGAAAAACCGGAGGGGATTAGGCCTGCGATGTCTATGCTGCCACTACTTTCTAAATATACCAGAGCGAGAAAAACCGGCAGGCTGCTAAGCAAAAAAATCATAACGTAGAGCAAGGCGGCTTTCATTTTGCCGATTACCACCGTCAGGGGTGAAAGCGGGGAGAGCCGGAGCAACAGGAGTGTGTCCCTGGTTATCTCGTC
>JAAZKR010000081.1 GCA_012799725.1 Oligosphaeraceae bacterium
CAGTCGCCTTTTGGCCTCTGTCCGCATCGGAAGAAGCTCTGATTATCGGTCAAGAGGGAAAGTCAACTGCTTTTTTAGGATTATAAGCTCTGTTGTCTACAGCCTGCGGTGCGAAAGTTAATGCCCTGTGGCCGGTCACACTTGGCTGGCACTTCCGTAGACAAACTTAGACAAAATGGATTGTAGGCCTAACCCACGCCAAGTTGTTCAGTTGTTCTCGATTTTATCATGGCGTGGGAAAACCATTGACCATTGACAGACGCTTATTTCCCGCTTCTTTCCAGTTTAACGCTGCCCTCGGAAACTTCAACCTGGGAGATGTTGGACCTGACTTGCTCCATCGTGCTTTGGGCTATAGTCTTGAAGTTGTTGGTGAACTTTGGACGCAGCGCTTCCGGCAGCGGCAAAAAGCCGAGTTTGGCGCTTTGCACTTGTAGTTGCAGGCTGCCGCGGCCATTGCAGGTCGGAGTGACTACAAGGGTAGTGTGCAAAGTCAGGAATTTGAGTTTGGCACTGAGAATGAGCTTGACATTGCCATCAGACAGAAAGTTTACACCGATGCTTTCGGGGGTGGGTATGCCGGGTTCGCCCGAGAAGCTCTTCAACTGTCTGGTGGCCAAAGCGCTGGCGTCCTCATCGCTAAAGGTGAAAGACCTGGCTCTGCCACGGTTCTTGAGCAGGTCGTACTTTTTGATGGCATCCTGATGCGCTTCTGCACCACTATATCTGCCGCTTACCGGAAATAACGCACCCACCGCCAGCACCAGTATAAGCAAGGTCAAAACAGTGCCGGCCACGAAGTTGACAATGCGCGCAATCTTCTGGGCTCGCAGCTTCTTGGTGTCTACCAAATCGTCCGGCCGAATCTCTTCAAGCTCAAGACGTTCGCCGCAACCTCGGCAAAATATGGCGTTAAGCATGTTGTCAGTGCCGCATTTTGGACATGTTAGCATTTGGGGAATCCTTGTCTAGAATAAGCTGGTTTTGTGATGTTTTTTCATACGGGTCTTAACTTGCCGCGCTGCTCTTATTGTTGCCGGCTTCCGACGTGTCGGCCTTATTGCTTTTATCGGCCTTGTCGGCTCCAGCATACTTGGCAGCCTCGGGAGCGCTACGGTAATCAGTGCAGTAAAAACCACTGCCCTTGAAGATTATGCCGGCACCGGCACCAATCAAGCGGCGCAGAGCCGCGCCACAACGGGGGCATTGCTCAAGCTTGGCGTCATTCATGCTTTGAAAATAATCAAAGCGATGTTCGCAAGTGTTACAGAGATATTCGTAAGTAGGCATGGGCAAGTCTCAACAGTAAAATTAAAAATGGAAAATCTACTATAGTTTTTAGTGGCGAAAAAGCAAGTCAAAGCGCCAAATTGCCATTTGTAAGGGGTATAGACTGTAATCTTCAGTCTTCTGCATTGCCATGCACTATAAGCAAAACCTTGTGTTTTTCCTGTAAAGTCAGTCTTTGTGTGATATAGTTAAGGAGTTTGCCGAAAATGTGGTGTCGGCGGCCTTTTGCCGCTGAGGTTTTCGGACAATCGACACGGAAGGAAGGTCAACATGAAGAAATATGAATGCATCTGTGGCTATATTTATGATCCCGAGTTGGGTGATATGGATAACGGTATAAAACCGGGTACTGCTTTTGAAGACTTGCCCGAAGATTGGATATGCCCTGATTGTGGCTTAGGTAAGGACGCATTTACCGAGTTGTGAGAAGGAGGCCAGCGTTGCATTTGTAAGGCTCCAGCGCGCTTTCCACAGCGCGCTTTTCTGGCATAGCCTATTTTTGGGCATTCGTTACATGGCTGAAAAATCATTTATTCGCATAGATATCAACTCGGGCAAGATACAATTGCAGGCCCGAGTCGGTGAGACAATTTTCCAAGCTCTAAAAAGACAGGATTTCTATTTGCCTAGCGCTTGCGGCGGGCAGGGTAAGTGCGGTATGTGCCGACTGCGTGTCCTGAACCTGAAACTGCCTGAACCTGCGGAGGCGGAGCAAAAACTGCTTTCGGCGCAGCAGCTGGCTCAGGGCTGGCGGCTGGCCTGCCAAGTCAAACCGCTCGAAGACCTATACCTGGAGTTGCCCTCAGCCTACTACGAGGCAGGCGAGTACAAGGTCAAAATCACAGGCAAGACGGCTCTTACCGAGGATATAATGCAGATACGCTGCCAAGCAGTAGAACCGCGCATGGTTCGGATCGAGGCCGGTTGCTGGATGCAGTGGGTCATTCCGGCAGCGCAAGAGGGCGATGAACCTTATTTGCGTGCCTTTTCGCTGGCTTCAGACCCCAAAGACCAGCGCAATCTGGAATTTATCATCAAGAAAACGCCCCATGGTCCGGGAACCGCTTGGGTTTTTGACCGGGCTCAAGTTGGCGATACATTGCTGCTGCGTGGCCCCAACGGAGATTTTCGCTTGCACAATAACACTTGCGAAGCGATTTTTGTGGCCGGCGGCAGCGGGCTTTCTGCTATTCGCAGCATGTTGCTAGACATGTGCAGCCGAGGTATACAACGCAAAGCCAGGCTCTTTTTCGGTGCCAGACGGCGGCAAGACCTATATATGCTTGACGAACTGGCAGCGCTCGAAAAGAAAATGCCGGATTTTCAATTTATCCCTGCCTTAAGTGCTCCGTTGCCCGAGGATGAATGGCAAGGCGAGACCGGAACGATTACCGATGTGCTGGCTCGGCACTATGGCAGCTGCTCCGGCATGGAGGCTTATCTCTGCGGTAGCCCGGGCATGTTGCAGGCCTGTATTGACCTGCTCCAAGATAAAGGCATGTCGGCGGAAAATATATACTTTGACCAATTTGTTAGCAGCTGCCCATAATGCGGCAGCCTCATTTTTGTTGTTTTGACCACGCGGAGAGAAAAATGTCAAACAGGATTAAGATCGCTGTCTTGGGGCTGGGTCGTGCCGGCCTTAATATGCATTATTCTGAATTGATCTGCTATCCCGAGCTCTATCAGATTGTCGGCGGTGCAGACCCCTTGTTTAACCGCGCAGAGGAACTGCACAGGCGCTGTGGTGCCAAGCCATATCGCAACTTGGAGGAGTTGCTGGCTGACAGTGATGCTGAGCTGGTCGCCGTCTGTAGCCGTTCGGCTGATCACGTTAAACATACTTTGCAGATATTGGAAGCCGGCAAGATGGCTTTGGTGGAGAAACCTATTGCGGTTAATTATGCTGAGGCTCTAGAGCTGGGCAAGGCGTATGAGCAATATCCTGGCAAGCTCTATTTCAGGCATAATCGACGCTTCGAAGCCGGATTTTGCTTTCTGCGCGAACTTATCGCCGCCGGCCATATAGGTGAAGTCTTTGAAATCAAGCTGCGCCGACTCAGCTACCAGTTACGCAATGACTGGCAGGTGCTGCAAGAATGCCACGGCGGACAAATGAACAACTGGGGGCCGCATCTTATCGATCAGGCTTTGCAGTTGCTCGAGGCTCCGGTCAAGGACATATGGTGCGATCGCAAGCATGTAGTCGCCGCCGGAGATGCTGAAGACCACTTCAGAATTATGCTCAAAGCCGAAAACGGCAGAGTGGCTGATATACAGATATCGGGTGCGTGCAGTACTCCGGAGCCGTATTTCACCGCCTATGGCACCAGGGGCAGCATTATCTGCAAGGATGATGAAGAGCTGCGCTATCGTTGGTTGGCACCGGAAAGTGAAGGCAAAAGCTGCCCGGCCAGCAAGGATGCGCCAGCCATATTGCCCGGCGAACCGACTGCCGGCAGCATGTCGTCGGCGGCGCTCAAATGGCGTTGGGGCACTATGATGATCGAGCCTAGCGATGGTACCAATATCATGAGCTTCTACAAAATTCTCTATGATAGCATAAGGCTGGGGAAAAAGTTCCCTGTCAGCTGCGCCGAGGCGCTTGAAGTGGTCAGAATTACTGAAGAAGCCAAGAAGATGAGCCAAATAAAACACTACTGCTGAATACTGATGCTTAATATCAAAAGAAAAATCACTGGTCTGGCTCAAGCTTGCCTGCTGTTTCTCAGTACGCTTGCCTTGAGTATGTCCGTGATTGCTGACGAATTGGTCTTTTCTAATCGTCCAGACCGTTCAGTACAGGGCATATTTCTGGGCATGGATAAGCCTGGCTCGCTTTCATTCCAGGCCTTCGGTGAGGAACAGCCACGTAGTGTGGAACTGCGTGAGATCAGCTCCCTGAGTTTGGATAAGCCGCTGCAAATAAGTTATGGCCTGCGTGGACAGGGCAAGAAACTCAGTCGCGGTCTGCTGCATGGCTATGCAGCGCCTGATTTTCTTATTCAGCCTGCCGGGGAAAGCAAGGCGCGTAAAGTTTCTTCCATGCAAATGCGTAAACTTGAATATGAGCTGGACATGCGCGATTATATGTTGCGTATGCAGGCTTTTAAGGAGAAGCAGGCGCGTGAGCAGGCCAGCGATAATAAGGGCAGGGCGTTCCCACTGCCCAATAAAATCACCGTGGTGCATTTTGCTGATACAGAATTGCGGGCTAATGCGCGGCAAGGCAGCCTGTGTCAAAGACTTTGCAAGGACAGCAAACGACCGGCCGAATACGTGCAGGTGCTGCTAGAATCATTGGACAGCAAGACGGCGCGTGAATTGAAACTGAAAAGCCTGCCGCAATTCTGGTTTTATAAGGCCAATGGCAGCCTCAGCGCCAGGCTAATCGAACGCTTTACTGATGCAGATATCGAGGAAGCCTTCAAAAAGGCAGCCAAAAGATAAAGGAGTCGAAGATGCGCAGACCTATTGGCTGGGTGGATAAGGCCTTCCCCGAAGGAAGACGCGAGGTCAAGGTGCAGTTCCATGCCGATGATATCTGCTGGAGATTCAGGCTTAAGGGAACTAAAGAATGGATCCGCGATGGCGAACCGCGTGAGGAAGACTGGCTCACCCTGGAAAAGAAAATCAAACAGCTCATACAAAGAGGGCATCAGTACCAACGCGAATTGCAGTTGGCTGAAATGAGAGGAAAAAAGAAATAATTTAGGTGGGCGTCAGCCCACCCTGAGTAATCTGGTTGATCTGCGGATAAAATGTTCCCGGAACCCCTTTTGGACGAGGCTATGTAGGGGGAAAACAAACCCACTGTCGTTGATATGCAAAAACAGGAATTCTATGTTACTGCGGCGCCCGGCACCGAAGAAGCCTTGCGCGATGAGCTTATCGAACTGGGATTTGCCCAAGTTAGGCTCAATCGCGGCGGCATACCCTTCTTCGGCAGCCTGGAAGAGGGCTGGCGAGCTTGTTTGGAAACTCGCTTGGGTCAGCGCGTTATGCTCGTGCTGAGACGATATCCGGCAGATAGCCCGCAACAGTTCTACGAAGGAGCTCTGAAACTGCCCTGGCAACTCTACTTAAGTCCGGAACAAAGCATTAGCACTGCTGCTTACGTGCACGAAAGCCGGAACGAAAACCCTAATTTTATCGCGCTTAAACTGAAAGACGCCATCGTCGATAGCCAGAGGAAACAATGGGGGCGGCGCTCAGACGTAGAACGACAAGATAGTGATCTGCGTGCTTTTGCCTACTGGAGTCGCGGCAAGGCAACTGTCTACCTGGACCTCTCCGGCGAACCCCTGTTTAAACGCGGATACAGGCTGGATGGCGGTCATGCTCCCCTGAAAGAGACGTTGGCGGCCGCAGTGCTGCGCATGGCCGGCTGGGATCGCAAGACACCGCTGGTAGACCCCATGTGCGGCTCAGCCAGCCTGCTCATAGAGGCTGCTCTCTGGGCCGGGAATGTGGCGCCGGGCATTAGGCGAGAACGCTTCGGCTTTGAACGCTGGGCTAATTTCAAAGATGCGGAAAAGGAAAAAATGGCGGCGCTGCGCGGTGAATGCCGACGTAAAAGTAGCGGGCAACATCCCAGAATCACCGGCTACGACATAGACCCGGAGGTCTTGCAAAGCGCCAAGGAAAACGCACGTTCAGCTGGTGTTAGGTTAAGCTTTAAGCGGCTGCCGCTCAAGGAGCTTTGTCCCGAAGGACAAAGACGGTTCCTGGTCTGCAATCCGCCTTATGGTGTGCGCTTGGACGCTGACAACCGGCTTTACCAAGAGCTGGGTAGCGCCATACAGCGCCTGAGCGGCTGGCGTTGTGCAGTCCTGGCTGGAAATCCAACTTGCCTGCGTAATATCCAATTGCAGCCCCAAGAGCTCTTCAAGCTGAAAAATGGCAACATAGACTGTCAACTGGCGGTCTATGAAGTGCCCTGAAGGTAAATTGAACTTTCTGTAGAACCTCATTTTGTGGCGCCTTCCAGGCGCTGTTTTCGGGGTGGCCTTGCCTCGGGTTCCCGGCGCCTGGGGGGCGCTCTGTGGAAAAGATTGTGGCACCATTAGAACGCTAATGCAAGACAATAATAATGCATTTTAGAGACATTGCAAGCACCACCATCTAAGAAGCCTATAGAAGCCTAAACCTAGATGCCAGTCTCTGATGGCCGAGATTCTGCACGGACGAGGAACCGGGGGTAAGCACCATCTGCGGCCAGGATGCTACATATCGATGAAATCTCCACGGATTTAGGTCCATTTTCCTCATAAAGCCCATTTTCAGCTTGATAAACCGCTGTTACTATATTAACTTAATTCCGTGTATTTAAAGCTCAGTTATACTTTTTATAAACGACCTAAATAGATCACGAAACTTGGCAAAATCTCCAAAAAAACTAAACTCCACACGCATCTTTGATCTGCTTGCTGCGCATATAGAGCCGGTTCCCGCATTAAATTACGAAAGCAATCTGGATTTATTGATAGCGGTGGTATTATCGGCGCAGACTACGGACGTAGCGGTCAATAAAGTGACTGCCGAACTTTGGCAGCATTGCCGTCTGCCCGAGGATTACTTACGTTTGGGCGAGGCCAAATTGCAGGAAGCTTGCCGCAGCATAGGGCTTTTTCGCAATAAAGCCCGCGCCATTATCGGGCTTTGCCGCATGTTGCTGGAGGAATTTGACGGTCAAGTACCGTCTAGCCGTGAAGAGCTTATGCGATTGCCTGGCGTCGGGCGCAAGACTGCCAATGTAGTCTTGAATGTCGCTTTCGGTCTGCCGGTGATAGCGGTCGATACCCATGTTTTCAGGGTGTCCAATCGCGTTGGGCTGGCCAATGGTGAGACCCCTGAGCAGGTTGAAGAGCAACTCATGGCCATAGTCCCTGAAAAGCACTTGCAGCATGCACATCACTACTTGGTTCTTCACGGCAGGCATTGTTGCACTGCCAGAGGCCCCAAGTGTGCACAGTGCGTAATCCGTAAAGAGTGCCGCCATGAAGATAAGAATCTGCCTGCATAAAGATGATTTTCTCTCTCACTAGGAGTTACAACAGAAAGGAAGAAAAATGCAAATCGGAGTAAGTTCCTACAGTTACAGCCGTCTGGTACATTCCGGAGAGCTGAAGCAAATCGAGGTCATTGCCAAAGCCAAAGAGATGGGCTTTGACGCCATCGAGTTTTCTACTATCGCAGTGCCTGAAGGCGAAAAACTGCCTGAATTTGCAGCTAAACTCAAGGCTGAAGCTGATAAAGTCGGCATCCCTATCGTCAATTATACCATAGGCGCAGATTTTCTTCGTGGCTCGAATGGCGACTTGCAGGCTGAAATCGACTGCGTCAAAAGCGAAGTTGATATTGCCAAAATTCTTGGCGTGCCCGGCATGCGGCATGATGCCGCCTCCGGTATATTTCCGGCTGATTGGACTGCTCCCCGGAGCTTCCAAGCAGCTCTGCCGCGTATTGCTGAGGGCTGTCGCGCCGTTACTGAGTACGCTGCTGCCAAGGGCATACGCACCATGGTGGAAAACCATGGCTATTTCTGCCAGGACAGCATCAGGCTGGAGCAGCTGGTCAATCAAGTCAATCATCCCAATTTCGGCTTGCTTATAGACATAGGTAATTTTACTTGTGTTGACGATGATTCTGCCATTGCCGTCGGTCGTCTCAAGCAGCATGCTTTCCATTGTCATGCCAAAGACTTCCATCTCAAGCCGGGCACTGAACCATGGCCGGGCAATGGCTGGAACCAATCCCGTGGCGGCAACTGGTGGCGCGGCGCTATTATCGGACATGGCAATATCCCGGTGATCCAGTGCATACGCATATTGGTGAAAAATGGCTATGACGGCTGCTTTTCAGTCGAGTTCGAGGGCATGGAAGACGTGCTTACCGGTATCAAGCACTGCCAGGAAAACCTGAGGCGTTTCGTGGATATGGCAAAGCAGGCTTAAAGGCATTAGGCACCGAAGCAAAGTTAAGCTTAAGCGACGCTGCTTCTGGAAGCGGCGCAATATAGCTCCTGGCGTTTCCCTAAAAAAACATGCGCAACCATGCAAATTAATCTGTCCAGATTGGAAATTGGCATTTACGCCCTGGTCTTTCTCTTGCTGCTTGGGCTGTGTCTCGTACCTAGAAGCGGTGCCGACAAAGGTGCCAAAGCGAAGACACGGCCTCCTTGCAGCCGCAAGCAGGCTGCTTTGTACATACGGGACTTGCAGGAGATTGCCCGTCGGGAAGAGCTGCGCCAATGGATGGATGACAGCCTTGCTTCACGTCAGGCGGCTTGGCTGCTTGCCAAGGCAAATTATGCTCTGGCAAGCAGTAAACGCATAGGCGGCGGTGACCTTAAAAAGGAGGTCGCAGCACTCCTGCTGATAGAGGATAGCTGGAAAATGCTCATCAGAGCCGCCGCGCAAAGCCGGCTGGGCAGGCCGGATATAGAAGAGGAGAAGGGCGCACGCCTACGCGCCTTTCTCTCAGAGATAGACCAAAGCTTTCAGACTTATTCCATATCGCTGCCAGCAGCCTATGACCCGGATGTGAAATGGCCACTGCTGGTTTCCATGCATGGACATGGCTGGTATGCACCTTTTCAAGGACATCCGGCACCTTCTTATAGAGGGGTGTTCTGCTTGTCTCCGCAGGGTCGTGGTGCTACTGACTACAAGGATATTGGCGAGCTGGATGTGCTGCAAGCTATAGCTGAAGTGCAAAAAGACTTCAATATAGACCCGAACCGAATCTACCTTAGCGGCAGCTCCATGGGCGGCACCGGCAGCTTCCACTTAGGCGTACACTATGCCGACCGCTTCGCCGCCATATTCCCCATAGTGGGAAATGCTGATAATCGGGCCTGGGAGCAGCGCTGGGGCTGGAATAATCATTTCCCGGGGCGTAATACGGAGCTGCGCGGTTTTCTGCAAGAGTCGCATAACGCCAGAGCCTATGCCAAAAATCTTTTTAATCTGCCGGCCTATGTCGTGGCGGGGTCTGCCGATACCGTAGTGCCGCCGGAACATTCGCGCTTTGTGGTGCAGGAATTACGTCAAGCCGGCTATAATGTCGAATATAGGGAATATCCCGGTGTGGGACATGGCGGTTTCCCGGCTGAGGCGTTAAGCGCCGGAATGGCATGGACTTGTAGTTGGCAGCGCAACCCTTTTCCGGACAAGATTTTCTGGCGTTGTGCCCAACTTAAGCACGGCAAGGCCTATTGGATGCGTATGGAACAGTTCAGCAGGCCACTGGAATTTGCCCAATTCGAAGCCGAGTTCGTTAAAAAAAATCGCATAAAGATAAAAACGCAAAACCTAAGCTGCTTCTCGTTGCAATTTCCTAAATGCCTTTTTGATCATACCAAGCCGATTTTTCTGTATATCAACGATGAGCTCCTGCTTATGCCGCCAAATTATCATCGCGGCGAAAATGCCTGGCATAGGCTGCGCCACGACCATATACATGGCTGGGACTGGGAGAGCAGCCTGCCGGTGCCGGAGCTCTTCAAGGGCAGAAACCTGGAAGGCCCTATGCAAGAAATATTGCTAAGCCCATTTATGCTGGTGGTTGGTTCTAATTCACCTAATCCTGCCATGAATCAGGCCTGGCTGGAGGAAGCAAGATATTTCCAACGGGAATGGAAACGGCGTAATAACGTAACATGCCCGATGGTTATGGACAAGGATTTCAAACCGGAGATGATGGGCAAACGTAACCTGTTGTTGTTCGGTGGGCCGGATGATAATAGCGTTAGTGCACTGTTTGCCGACAATCTGCCTATTGCTGAAATATTCGCGCCGTTGCGTCACAGAGGACTGGATTTGGCCGCCCCGGATATAGGCTACCAGCTGCTCTACCCGGCAGGCGCTTTGGCGCCAAATCGAATGCTCTGCGTACTGGGGGCAAACGCACCCGAGGCAGCCTGGCAACAATGGGGCAGGTTCGGAAATTGGTTCAACTGGGGTGTATATGACTCGAAAAAATATTATGACTTCGCTATCTTTGATGCGCATTCCAGCAGCCCGGAAACTATGTTGCTGAATGGCTGGTTTGACTGCCATTGGAGTTTGGCGGACGCTGTCTTGCATTTCGGTGATCCAACACTGCGTGCTGACAGCGCTGCCTTTAAGTATCCGCGCTATGCTTCAGTGGACGAGGCAGTTCCCGCTGCTGTGCTCTATCTGGCCGAACTGAAACCTGGCGCCATAGACCAAATGCGTGGCGCTCTTTTTGTGGGCGGCAGCTTCTATGGCGAAAATACCGGCGAATACGACCTGGGGATGCGAGCCCCGGCATGCATGGAGTATGATTTGCAAGGCAGATACTATGGCTTTACAAGCGAAGCAGAATTGCATAATCCGTATGAAACGAAATTAGGCAATCTGCGGCGAAAAGGGGAAAAAGTGCGTTTCTCAGTCTTTGCGGACGGCAAAAAGGTGGCCGAAAGCATCTTGGATTGGGAAAAGCCTAAAGCCAGACTGACAGCAGTACTGCCAGGCGCAAAGAAATTGCGCCTGGAATGTATGCCGGCCGGCGGGCCTTCCTGGCTGCATGCCGGCGCGGTCTGGAAAGCACCACAATTGCTGCCCAGCAAGGATACGCCAACAACCGAACCGCTCTGCCGTATACTGGAAACCGAAAGCGGAAAACTACAAGAATAATTTGTCAAGAAACAATAAGCAGTAACTGCCGCACCGATCGCAGCGGCTGATCCACCCAGTCCACAGCGTCCACAATGTCCACAAAATTCTTCTGGTGAGCCTTCTCCCATTCTTCATCCGCCTCATCTTCCAGGCTATATATTAAGTGTTTTCCACTGTCTTTCTTTTGCTTCAGGAACCAGCCATGTCTTCAAAGCGGGTCTTAACCGGTATACAGCCCTCCGGCATTCTACATTTAGGAAACTATTTCGGCACCATACGTCAGGCCATGCAGATGCAGGAAGAATATCAATGCTTCTACTTCATCGCCGACTATCACGCAATGACTTCATTGCCGGAGCCTGAGTTGCTGCGGCAGCGTAGCTTCAACGTAGCCCTGGATTTGCTCTCCTGCGGGCTGAACCCCGAAAAAACCGTTTTCTTCAGGCAATCCGATGTGCCAGAGGTACAGGTTCTTACTTGGGTGCTCAGCTGTATCTGCCCGCTGGGGCTGCTGGAACGCTGCCATAGCTATAAGGATAAGGTGGCTCATGGGATGGAGGCCAACCATGGGCTGCTGGCCTATCCAGTGCTTATGGCTGCCGACATACTGCTCTATGATTCACACTTGGTGCCGGTGGGCAAGGATCAGAAACAGCACCTCGAGGTCACCAGAGACTTGGCAATGCGCTTCAATAACCGCTATGGCGAAGGCCTGCTTACCATGCCGGAGGCCAAGATAATCGAAGAAGTCGCTGTAGTACCTGGACTGGATGGACAAAAGATGTCCAAAAGCTATAATAATACCATAGAGATTTTCTCCGAAGGCAAAGCCGCCCGGCGCAAATTCATGAGCATAGTTACTGATTCCACCCCGCTGGAAGACCCCAAAGACCCAGATAGCTGCAATGTTTTTGCTCTCTACAAGCTCTTTGCCAGTGCCGAGGAACAGGAAAATATGCGCCAACGTTACAGAGCCGGCGGCTTGGGATACGGACATGCTAAACAGGAGCTTTTTGATAAATACATCGAGCATTTCCGGGAAATGCGGGAAAAGCGCAACAAGTTGCTGGAAAAACCCGGTCTGATCGAAGATATGCTTCAGGCTGGCGCCCAACGCGCCCGCAAAGTCGCCAGCCAAACCATGCAGCGTGTCATGAATGCCGTAGGACTGTAATAAACCCCACAGGCAACTTGCGAATAGGGCAGGGGCGGCAAGCACGGCTCATTTTTTGTAATGTGTCAGTCTTCTGTAGTTAATGCTTCTTCATTTAACCGCCAAGACGCCAGGAACGCCAAGGCGACTTTACGGCGTGGCGTCGCCGACGTGGTTACAAAGCGTTAAAAGAAGAGTGTTGGCTCCATAGGCCCCATGTGTTGCCACGTTAAACCAATGCTTCAGAAATGCTGCATAAGACTGAGGCATTGCCATTTTTTCACTTTTTCTCCAGAAACTCTTGAAACCATGGCAAATCCGCGCAACCTGCGGATAAAATGCGCCCGGAACCCTTTTTGGGTGGGGATACATGCCTTACTTTGCCGCCCTCTCTATCATCTACTTTTTCCATGAGCCCTGCTGCTTCCAAACTCACTCCGGATCGCCGCCGTCAGGCTCGGCGTGATGCGACTTACTCTGCCCTTTTCGGTACGATTCCCACGCTCTTGCTTGACAACAGCGCGGTAATTATTACTTATATTGCCTTGCTTGGCGGCGGCAATATGTTTTCGATGTTGTCCAGCAGCCTGATCAGCATCGCCAGTACACTCCTGCTTTTACCCATGGTTGGTTTTACTGAGAAGCTTGGACTCAAGGCTTCGGTACGAGTGGCCGGTTATTTAGGTTGTGCCACTTACATGCTGATGGCTGCTGCACCTTTCTTCGGCTCTTTTGCCAGTCCGCTGGTCATCATTGCCGCCTTTGCGTTCTGTCTCACAAATCCGCTCTATGTTAATGCCTGGTATCCTTTGCTGGATGGTTTTCTGCTGCCCCAGGAGCGCTCCCATTTCTTTGGGCAGATGCGTTTCCTATATCAGCTGCTCAGTTCTGCATTGTTCCTCTTGCTCGGATTGCTCATGGGCAAGAATCCGCCGCTGTGGTTCTTTCAGATCATCATAGTATTGGTTGCCATTAGTCTTTTGGGGCGCAGTCACTACATAGACCGTCTGCCATTGACCAGCGACAAGCCCGTCAAATCACGCTATAACTTTAGGTCTGCTTTTAAGATAGCCATACGCAACGGCCCCTTGGTCGGCTTTTCGGTTTACGTCTGCTTTGTCAGCTTGGGCTATACCTCTATCATACCGTTGGTCTACATTTACATGAAAAGCCATTTGGAATTACCCCCCAATATGGTGGTAAGCATATCCAGTTTGACCATGATCGGCATCATGGTAGGCTATCTCTGTGCCAGCAGCTTGCAGCGCCTGTTAGGCACCAAATGGCTACAAATCCTTTGCCACCTTTGTTTTATTGCAGTGAGCCTAGCCTGTTTTTGCTGCGGCAAAGAAAGCGGCAATGTCATTCTCAAGTTTGCGTTATTACTTATGATACAAGGCTTTGCAACAGCATGCTTCGGTGTGTGTTTCTCCACCGAAACCTTGGCTTTGGCCAGCCCGGGCAATAAAACCATGGCCAGCGCATTCTGCAATACATATTCCAGTGCCGGACATTCTGTCGGGCGCCTCGGTACCTCCTTGGTTCTAGGCAGTATGCTCCTGGCACCAAGTTGGCAATTGGGAACCCGCGTGGTCAGCAGCTTCCAGACCCTATTTTTGATCTACGCAGTATGGCTTATATTCTGCCTGCTCCTGTTGGTGTTGCTGCCGGCCGTAGTGCCCGTGCATGAAGACTATTATCAACCTTGATTGGTTTGCCATCTGTCATTTGTCAATCCCAAAAAAGCAGTCAAAGCTGAGCTTTAGTCCTAATGACTTTATTCTCAGAAAGTTGGGCGCCTTCCAGGCGCTGCCTCGGGTTCCCTCACTCTTCGGGTTCGGTCACCCAAGGTTATGCATGGTGCAGCCCTTGTCAGGGCTCAGGCGCCTTTTGGCCTCAGTCCGCATCTGAAGAGGCTCTGATTATCGGTCAAGGGGAAAAGTCAACTGTTTTTTTTAGGATCAAGGGCTGGCGGTTGGTGCAACTCTAATAAATCAGTCGGACCTGTCGGAGCCCAAGGCGCTAAAGCCCCATCTGTAGCTAGATTATTTGCTTGAGACACTACCAATAGCGCAAAGGCAACTTTAAAACCTTTTTTAACATGGTCAGAACAGGCCGTTTGTGTCTGAAAAAAACACGAAAAAACATCTGATATCCCCTCATTTTGCTCTTGCTTTTCATAATCAGCTGACTATAGTATAGGGATTCGATCACCCGAATAAGCAAGGGTGAATTGTCTTTACGTTCCGTGAAAAGTCGGCTTTCCCCCCGGTTTTCTAAAATTTGAGAAGGAAAAGCGGAGTTTTTGCCGCCAAATGCCATTCTTGTCCTCGCATTTATGGCATGAATTTTGCTAAATAGAAATAATAAATATGTCCGCATTGTGCGACATTTTGGCTTTTGAAAAATAACATGAATTACATAAAACAACAAGCAAACAAGAAACGAGAGCAAAGGGGTTCTTTCATGATGAAACTAAACAACCTTTCCCGGCTTACATTCCAACGCGGAAAACAAATCCTGCTGTTCCTGGCAGCTTGCCTGATGACGGCAACGGCGTGGGCGGAGACGACTTGGACACTGGAAAATTTAACGTATCCAGGTCAGGGTATTCTTCCGAGTAGTCCGAAGACGGCAGTGTTCAGACTGACGCAGCGTGTGGGTACATTAGAAACCGATGCCGCCGCTGCCGCTTTTGATTCCCGCATTACATTTTCAGTCAATCCAATAGCGGGGTTTTCGGCTATCAAGTCCGTGAACATCTACTCGACGACAAATGTTACAGCATCATATGAGGGTGGTGAAAGCGTCAACTTCGTCAACTATACTGGCGGGCATCCAAAGGGTTTCGGCTCATATACGATCGGGCGTCCGAGACAAGGTGGAGAACAAAATGGTCAGACGACCTATTTTTGGGTTGTCATCACGACGGAAAATGGTGTTGACAGTCAGCAAATTCAGCTTTGGACTGATCAGTTTACTTATGTTTCAAAAGGTGGAGCGCCACCGACAACGGGGACAGTGGGCGCAGCGACTTCAAATATTATCACTGTTGAAGCCAGTATTATTGACATGATAGCGCATCGTGATGGACCGAATGGCGGCATCGGCCAAGCTGGATATCCGCCGAATTTAACAACGGCTGCTTCGGAGTATCTCAATGCTCCGATCAAATATCACACGGCAATCGGCACGGTTGGCCAGGGCACTCCCGAGTTTTACCGCCCGGAGGAAGGACTTTTCGGTGCGCTTGCTGCAATGGGCGATACTCAGCGTGAACTGATGGGGATGAATCAGCCCTACCCGATTCTGGGCTTTAATCTGGCTGCCAAAAGCGGTCGTTATAATTCCGTAAATATTGATGGTGATGACGAATATTTAACAGCTGTGCGCTTTGTTATTGAAAAAGGTCCGAATGCGGATGATAATTTTAATCCGACGAATTATTTTGCGGCGCATCTTGGCGCCAAACATAGCAATGTAACCCTTTGGCGTGACAATGGTGACGGTATTTTCAGCGAAGAACAGGATCAAAAGCTGAGTACTTCCGGGCATGTGAGCTTTGTCCCATACGACAACGGCTCGGGGGATGGAATTCCGCGCTGGGAGGGTATATTGGAGCTGGGCTCAAACGCCCCCCCCTACGACCGCCCCCACGGCCGACCTGGTGTTAGACTGCCGGCTACGAGAAATGTCTCTCCGGTGGACGAACGCCTGGCGGATTTCTTCCTCTGTTTTGTGACCAAACCGGATCATACCTCCGAAAATTATCAGCCTAAATACGGTTCCGATTTCAGAGTCTATATTGAACCCGAATTTGATATCCAGGCGCGCGCCGCCGCTAATGCAACCACGGCCCTGCGGAACGGAGTCGCATCATTCAAAGATAATTTAGTAACTACCGCACGCGGCAATATCGATCTGATTAAAACAGCCAGCGCGACCCTGAAAACCTTAGCTGAAAATGCCAAGAATGCCGCTGCGGATGCCGCTGCCGATGACGCTGATGATGATGATGCATATACTGCTGCAACTGCCCTTGAAAATCAAAAAGATACAATTAGCGCTCTTAGGGATGCTGCACAGGCATCGTTGAATTATTTAACCCCAGGTGCAACAACCATAATGAGTGCTTTGGTGACCAACGCCGAACAAGCTTATACAAATGCTACCAGTGTTTTGAAAGATGGAACTAATGGCGGCGACAGTGTCGAAGGAATTGCTTTGCAGAAAATATCAGAACAGTTGCGCACGGTGCTTGACGATCCCGTAATTACTGGTGTGCAGGGAGCTACATTTAATAATAATATCGAAGACGCAAGAGCTTTTTTGCAAAATTTTTATGATAATTCAATTTATAATGATTTGAATAAGATCATTGAGTATGCACAAATAATTATTGATAAAACCAAGGAGGCCGCTAACTCAGCTTCAGGTTCACCGGAGGCGACTGCCGCTGCTACCGCAGCTGCCACTGCCTATTCAGATGGAGTTGATAATAACAATAATGACTTGGTTGATTATCAGGCAAAGCTAGCTGCTGTTGATGTAACCGCTGAAGCTACTTATAATCCAAATTATACAGATGGCGAGACTGCGGCTAATACCGCTGCTGCAGTTGATTTAGATGGATATGTTGATGAGGCTGTTGCTGCTGCGGTTACCGTCGAGAACAACGCCAATAACTTTAGCTTTGCCACAGCTCAGACAGCATCGAACATACACCGTGAAAATACCCGCTATGCACAATTAGTATTTGATGTGCTGGCATATCGGCCCGATCCGCTGGAGGCGGCTGGGTTTCCAAATCCGGTGATGATGTTCAACATGGCCAGTGGCAATGTCAATGAGAAGCTGCATCAGATCAGAATCTGGTTTAAGGGAGAGGATTTTTCGCCCAGCGATCTGGCTCCGCTTTCTGAAGACGCTTTCAAGTCCGGTGTAAGCTTGTGGCAGGACAATAAGAATCCGAATGGCCCGGCGGCAGTGCAGGTCGGATTGTTTGATCCGCGTTACGGAGTAAATAACCTCCAAGTAGGTGATCTGCCGGTCACTTTGAGTCCTACGGATTTATACTGGTACAACAAGGATGGTTCCCGCTGGACCGGCGAAAAAAATGCCGACAATGAATACTATGTGATTTTGAAGCCGAAAACCGCTATTACCTTATATAAAGATGACTGGGTCGATACTCCTAACGGCGTTTACACCGGGAGGAACCGCGGTATGGACTATATCATCTGCATTCGGGGCAGCAATGCCAGCAAGACCTACGGTGCAGGTGATCGAGGTCTGGACTATATGGATAAAATCACGGTTGCGGTTGAACCCAACACCAGTGACTTCCTGTTTGGCTATGGCGATACCGCTGTCTCGAATCAGTTGTACACTACCGTGAATACCGGCAGGAAATCAGTGACGGTTACTGCCAACATGCCGACTTTCTTCGATGCACTTTATCCCGAAAACGGACGCCTGACCCGCACAGAAAAGACAGCGGTGCTGGGCATTGATATTATTGCTCCGCCGGGAACAAAACGCTATTCGTTCAATCATTTTGCCTTCCAGATTTATGATCCGGATGGCACCTTTGACTTTTCAGATTTGATGGATACCAACGATTCGGATGAGGACTGTGGTATCGCCATGTATAAGGACGCGGATGGAGACGGGCTCTTCGACCCGGATGTCGATACACGCATCGCTTTCTCGGTGCGCCCGCGTCTCTGCACGCCGACGCTGGCAGACCCCGCTTTGCACTTTATTGAAATGTTCCTCGAAACCGCCGATGCTGACAATGGCGTAGGTGCCCTGCCGCAGGACAATGTCGGCGCCAATGCCGGACATGACTACTTCCTGGTGTTGCAGCCCACCAAAGAAGCACAGCGCGGCGATAATTTCCAAATCCAGCTCTGGGGCAGTGCCCTGCATGGCACCTGCGATGATACGATTACCTATGTGACTTGTGAGGCAGACGGCACGTTCAAAGCAAACATTCCGGCTCCGTACAATATCACTTACAAGCGTCTGCGCAGCGGGACATATTATATCGATGCAGTCAACACGAATGAATTTAATACTGTAGTTCCTGTCGGCGGCCTGTCGTTGACAACCGATACCGAAACAAAGAACTTCATCGGTTTGGATTTGTCCACGATTCAAGGGGTCGCTGCGCTTGGTGGTGATGCTACCCTCAACAAGGTCCGCGTTTATTTTGAATCCGATTTTGACAACCAGTTAAATCCCTCCTGGGTATTGAATGCCCTTGATGGCACTAACAAAGCCGGTATACAGATTCACAACAGAGCCGGCTTAAACCTGGGGTATAACAGCACTACCTGGAAATCCGATTATGCCACAGGCCTGGTTTACAGCCCGGACCCGGAAAATCGCCTCAGTGAAAAAGAGATCATTGACACTTTGCAGGAACGTGCCGCTCTGGCCAGCGCACTGACTCCGTTTGAGGCAACGGATCATGTGTACTGGGTCGATGCTGATGGTGATAATTATATCAGTGCAGGGGATTCCTTATATTTTGATGCCGACGATGACGATATGACTCCAAACGAGCAATTATTCGGTGGGGTTGATAACGGAGGTATTCTTGTTGACGCCACCAGCCCGGTTGCCTATCTGAAGAATTTTGACAGCGCGGTGGAGGGGTTTGACCGGCTTCTGGATGATATTTATGCGATCAATGCAGATGGTTCGATCACCAGGCTGAACAATGATGCCGGCTTGGCCAGTTTTGACGGATCAGAAACAGTTTACTGGTATGATACTGACAATAACGGCGCCTGGAGCGAGGGCGATGCACTCTGGCAGGGTGGTGCCGCCGGCTTGTTCGATGATAACAGTGACATTCTGGCAGGAAACAACACAATCCGGGATGCCTTGGCTCAAGCTCTGCTCAGAGGCAAGGGATACAAAATTAACGACCCGGTGAAAAGGGTGAATACTAGACTACAAACCAGCCATTTGTCGGCGGTTGCCTGTACTAGCCCTCTTGTCGACCTTGGAGACTATGCTTGGGGCAGCACAATTACTGCTATGAGCGGAATGTTTGATCTTGGCCGTCCAAATCCCGCCGAATGGCAACAAATACATGATTATGTAAAAACTGTTCTTGACGATCCTGACTTTGAACTGGATACCCCGCTTGATTATTATTGGATCGACAGTAATGACAATGGTTATCTTGATGGCAATGAGCAACTGATCTATTGCAGTCGGGGATACAGCCGAGAAAAACTGATCAATTTAACGAATTATTGTTGGCCAAATCGGGAACTTGCGGCCGGTGGTCATACAATAACTATAAACTTTCATGACTTTGTTGAGGCCACTGACACCTTGGCAGACGATGCTTATTTTGCTGATACGGCGGCCAGTGGCGGCACGGTCGGTAATTTTGATGAAGGCGATGCGGTTTGGACTACGAACGCACCAAATGATCCCGAACGGTATACAGGCGATGCTGCCCAGACCTTGATCACTTCCGGTGATTTAGCTGATGACGCTGAATTGGCAGCGCTGGATTCCGGCTATACAGGTGTATTATTGGATGGTACGGGCAATACCGCCGATTTCTATTATTCACCAGTTGCCGGAGGGTTTGTTGCCCACACCAGTACCATACATTATATAAATGATGATTATTATGCCGGCATGGGGGATTATGCCGTTGGGCGGCTGCAAAAGTTGCAGGCTTATGATCGGATTATCTGGTATGATGCCGACAACAATGGCATTTGGAGCGCTGGCGACCATCTCTGGCAGACGACTGGAGACCTGTCAAATACCAATACGGATGTCTTTGTTGATGATGCCAACCATAATTTGCTGACCGAAACTGGCGCGGCTGGAGAAGATGCCGCCGATTTGGATGCCCGTGGAATCCATGGGGTGCTGGTGTCCGGCGATAATTATGGCTTTGCGTATTTTGATAAGACCGTCGAATTCATCAATGCCGATATCGATGGCGTCGAAACAAGAATTATCGTTTTCAATCCTGCTGAAGATGAAATTTTCTATCTGGGTCCGTCACGTACCATGCTGGGATATTACGCTGATTTGCAACTGACTAATCCCCAGGCTGCTGTTTTGCCGGGCAATAATTCCGGCTCCAATGCCGGCAATGATTTCTATCTAGCCTGCAAATCCAAGGACAATGCCACTATTTATGGCAAATTGAGTTTCAATCTGAGCCTTTTGTCCAATGGTGTCAGTTATAAGTCCGGCGATATGGTCTTTAACAGCTTTGCTCCCGCAAACAGCAAAACTGATACCATTACCTTGACAGTGACTCCCGGTGTAGTCAGCAATCTGAAAGCAACCCGCGGCAATGGCCGTGTCACCCTGACTTGGACAAATCCCACAGAACACTATGACAGTATTGTTATTCTGCGGACTTCTGCACCTACAGACGCGGACCTGCCGGATGGATATCCGGTCATGAAATACAATTACTATGTCAATGAAAAAATGTTTATCGAGGTACCGGCACAGGGCGGCATCGACCCGCTGAACGACAGCCGCAGTGCCAATGACACACAAATTATTCATATCGAACAGGGTAACGCGAATTCATTCGTGGACACCACTGCCGTCAACGGCAATTTCTATCGTTATATGGTTTTTGCCGGCGATGTCGAAAATGCGCGTTATGCTTACACACCGAACGTCAACAACATTGCAGATGTCGTGCCGGCCAACACCCAATCGCAAACCGATCCCAATGACCAGATGATTGAAGCCATTCCATGGCGCATCGGACCAACCAGCGATACAACTGCCCCAGGAAATATCACCGACCTGCTAATTGATCCGGCACCAACGGCTACTTCTTCTTTCGTTGTAAATTGGACGATGAACGCAGCAACCCCGGATCCCGTAATTATTCTCAGGGATACTATCAACGGGGCTGTGAATGATGCTCCGGCTGATGCTACTCCATATAGCGTTGGTGAGTTTATTGGCGATGCGGAAGTGGTTGCAATTGTCGCTGCCCCAATACAAGGCGCCAATACCTGGCATGATGCGGTTGAATATGATCTTTCCGCTACACTGCCTGCATACAAGGTCTATTCGTATGATGGCGTACCGGCTTATACGGAGGTGACGGAAACTTCGGTTACACCGCCGCTTTATCTTTCCTGGACCAACCCGGATGGCTTGCCTGCCACCGATTCCATCCTGATCCTGCGCAGCACAGGTGCGCCAGTTTCGGCGATCCCGGACAATGGCCAGGTATATGCCCCCGGAGACAGCCTGACCGGTGTGGACGGCGAAAATGAAGTCATGCAGATCTTGGCAGGCGATAAGACTGAATGGACTGATGCGGAAGTCGTTGATGGTACAAATTACCATTATGCAGTCTATGCTTATAATGCAGTGATCAATTACTCACTGGTACCGGCAGAAAACAATAATACTCCGAGGCCTCTGAACACGGTTTATGATGGCGCCACGATTGATATGGTCACTGCGATCGAGGGCGTTGCTGACAACCAGCCGGTGGTCAATGTCAATTGGTACTGGACAGCCGGAACCGTACGCCCGGTCGTTATTATCCGCTGTTCCGGAAATCTGGAAAAGGAACCGTACCTGGTTGACGGCCGAAAATATATCGAAGGCGAATACGCCAATAACAACGCCGGTAATATCGATACGGATTTCCAAATCGTTAAAATCATAACCGATCTTACCACGGTAACCTGGCAGGACCTCAATGTCATGGCCGGAGCACGCTATACTTACTACGTTTTCAGCTTTAATGCAAATTTCATGTATCATTTTGACCGAGTCAATGACCCGTCAAAAAATATCGCACAAGTGACTTTGAGTTCTGGGGATTCCGGTGGTGGGGGCGAATCTCACATTCCGGATTGGTGGAAACTGCTTCATTTCGGTTCGACAACGGGGCCGGGCACAGGGGATTTCGAGGACTTCGACGGCGACGGCCTGAACAACTACTACGAATACCTGGCGGGTACGGATCCGGCTGACACGACCAACGGGAATGCGGATGCTCTGGCGGACGGCGACGGCGATGGCCTGAGTAACATCAACGAACAGATCGCGAATACGCTGCCGAATAATCCCGACACCGATGATGATGGCGTGCTTGACGGTGCCGAAGTCGTTGCCGGTACGGACCCGCTGAACAGCCTGAGTCCGTTTGTGTACCGTGAACTGGAGATGACGGCTGATACGGAGTTTGTCCAGCTGCCTGATGATGCGAGCTATGCGTTGGGTCGCCTGACCTTCGAGGCCTGGATCAAACATACGGGTGTTGCCGGCACTCTGCTGAGCCGTACGCTCTCGGGTGGCAATGACAACTATGAGATCACTTTTGCGGACGATGGCACCTTGTCTTTGACCTTCCATTACTTGGCGCTCAATGGCACAGTCATGTCCATGACGCTGAGTTCGACGGATAAGGTCGCCGCCGGTGAATGGAGCCATGTTGCGGTCAGCTTCGGGCCGGTCCCCGGTTCCATGACGCAGTATGAGGCTTGCTTCTATATCAATGGCGAGGAGGCCGGTCTTCCCGCTGCGGTTCCGATGAGCGCTCTGTATGTCGGTGAAGACAGTGAGACTGCCGAAGTTCAGCTGGGTGGCTTTATCGGCCGCATGTTCGAAGCTCGGGTCTGGAACACCGCACGCACGGCAGATCAGATCGCTTCCAATTATAACGCCGGACTCACCGGAACAGAACCCGGCCTGGTTGGCTTCTTCCGCTTCGACGATGGCGGCATGACCATTGAAAACTTCGTCTACGACAATGACTGGCTTACCGGCTGGGAAAATGCCGGTGTGCTGGCCGGCGGTGCTACGGTTGTGGACAGCGACATCACCGACATGCCCGAAATCAATCTGGACAGCGACAATGACGGCATGCCTGACTGGTGGGAGATCCAGCACTTCGGCAATTTGAGCCGTAATGGCACTGGGGATTACGACAGTGACGGTTTGAGTGACCTCTATGAGTATTATGTCGGTACGAACCCGACCGAAGCGATCACTATTCCGCGCAGCTTCTATGCGCTGGTCAACGGCGTTTATACGCTGGTGACTCAAACGACTGCCGCTGGAGATTTCCAGGAAGCCGACGGCACTCCGATTGCCGATGCTGATTTTGATGAAGGTGCCGGGGCTGTCGCTGAGCTGACTGATGGTGAGATCGACAGCGACGGTGATGGTCTGAGCAACCAGGATGAACGCATCTGGAATACACGCCCTGACAAGGTGGATACGGATGATGACGGGGTCTGGGACCTGGCTGAAATCAATATCACCAAGACAGACCCGACGGATCCGTACAGCCCGATGTATAACCGCTCGCTGGACCTGATTACCGCAGAGCACGATATCACCGTGCTGGATAAGGATGGCAGCGAGACGACGCTGACTCTGGAAGCGCGCACTGCGCCATATGCCCGAGTCAAGGATTTCAACGAGATCAATAATCTGCGCCGCTATACGATCGAGTTGTGGTTCAAGCTGGATGCGGCCTCCGACACGACTGGTACTCTGCTGCAGAAAACGGTCAAGACACCCGGTCTTGGGATATATCCGGATTTCCGTTTGTATCTGGACAATGGCGCACTGAAATTCGACTATGTCGCGATTGGCAACGACACGGAGACTCCCGGCAATATTGTCCGCACGGTCGAGCATCCGGATGTGACTTTCGATCCTGCGGATGGCTGGGTTCATGTTGCGGTCAGCATCGAGCAGACCATTGCTACGCAAGCCAGTTCGGTTCATTGCATCACTATGCATGTGATGAAGGGCGGTGAAGAACAGGAAATGTTCCAGCAGGAGAACCTCGGGCGTATCTATAACCTGCCTGAGGCCGGTGATTTGATTATCGGTGATGATGAAAATGCTGCCGAGCGCCTGTCCATGCTGGTGGATGAAGTCCGCATCTGGAATACTGTTCGCAGTGCAGACGAGATTGCCGCGAACCGTGGCTTCTTCCTGACAACGCTGACAGACCTGGCAATGTACTTCCGCTTTGATGACGGCGGCGAGACCGCACACGCTTCCGGCTTCTCACAGAAATCGGCATTGGAGGCTGAAGTGGCTTACTGCCAGGCTGCTTACAATCGTGCCTATAATAACTGGTGGGCGGCGTATGAGGTTTATTCTGCTTTAGAGAATCCTAATGCTGAACAGACGGCCACCTATATGGCTGCCGTTAACGCCATGAACTATGCATATGATAACTTGCAGGCTGCCCGCACAGCTCTGGCGACCTTGCCCGATATGGAGGCTGAACTGCTGGGGTTGCCCGCTGAAGATGATCCTGCATTTGCCGATGCCAATTACGGCAAGGCTTGCATGGTGGTTACTGATGCAGACAATGTCAACCGCTACTTTATTGCGGATTCGGATGGAGACGGCATTGCCGACTGGTGGGAATACCGCTACTTCGGCAATCTGACGACGGCCAATGCCAGCACGGATTATGATGGGGATGGATTGAGTGATCTCAATGAATTCCGTATCGGCACGAACCCGACCCTCAAGATCACCCCCAACCGCAAATGCCTGAAATTGGCGGCAGGCCTGGTCTACGGAACAGAAAATGGTGACTTCCCGGGTTACGTGACCAAGCTGGCTCATTACAGCTTGGATGCCAATGGCAATCCTGAGACCGAGGCGGACCTGGATGCTACCCGAACCGATGCCGAATTTGACTATGACCGCGATGGTATTGCCAATGGCGTCGAAAATACCTATGGCACCAATCCGGCGGCATGGGACAGCGATGATGATGGTTTGGCGGACAAGGTCGAGCACGATGAGTTGGATACTGATCCAACCTACTGCTTCGACCCGCTCAAGAACTATGCCTTGGATTTGACCGCGCCGGGCAGCTACTTGCAGACCACCGGCTTTAATGGCTTCTATAATGCAAGCTATGCTGGTTATATGCTGGAATTCTGGTTCAAGCTCGATGATTCATCCGGCGACACCGGTCCGTTGGTACGCATGCAGAGCAATGACGGCGCCGAGAACATCTTCAGCCTGCGCCTGGAAGATGGGCGGCTGAAGCTGGATTACAATATGAGCACTGAGACCCGTACCTGCGAATTTGATAACGACGTAGTTTTCGCTGCTGGTGATGGCTGGACCCATGTTGCAGTGAAATTCTACGCCGGCTACCAGAACTCCAACAGCAGCAATCACATCATCGGCTTCTTTGTCAATCACAAAAAGCAGGAATATCATCAGGTCAAACGGTATGACGGACAACCCTTGCGGGACTTTAACGCGGGGCAGCTGATCCTGGGCGGTGCGGCTGGCGGCAACGAGCTGCTGATGCTGATGGACGAGTTCCGCGCCTGGAATACCACCGACTACTTCTATCTGTCCGAAAGCAGCACCTGGACCAGCTACGATGAACTGCGGCAGAGCATCCAGGAAAAACGCAATATGTATCTGTCCATCACGGAGGATTTGATGAAGATGGCTGTTTACTATCGCTTTGACGATGGTGGTGTGACGGCCGAGGATGCCTCCTATTCTGTCAAGCCTTCGCCGGCTCAGGTGCAAAGCTATTACAACTACTATCAGCAGGCTAGCAGCAACTACTATGCGAAAGTAGCCGAATACGGCGAAAACCCGACCGCTGAACAACAGGCCGAACTCGATCAGCTGTGGACGGCCATGAACGATGCCCGGAACGCATATTATGCCGCCCGCAATGCCAACACCGCTCCCGCGATGATCGCAGGAGCGCTGTACGACGGCGCAGCGATGGTTGAAGTGCCCTATGCCAGCTCCAGCGGCGATACATACGCATATCTGTATGGTGACAGCGACAACGACGGCATCCCGGATTTCTGGGAGCAGCTCTACTTCGGCTCCATTGATGTTGCCGATGGAACTGCCTCTTCCGATCAGGATGGCGATGGCCTGAGCGACCGCTACGAATTCATCCTTGGGCGCAATCCAACCCTGCCTGTCACGCCTGACCGTACCCATATCGACGGCTCTCTGCAGACGCTGGAGGAAGAAGCCCTCACCGACGGCGAGTTCGACTCCGATCTGGATGAACTCAGCGACAGTGAAGAATCGCGTTATGGATCGGATCCGACCAAGGCCGATACCGATGACGACGGATGTAACGACAAGGTCGATGTGGTCTTTGGCTCCTCGCCGGTGCATCCGATGAGCATCGCCGTTGATAAACGCACCGGCGACAAGATCACCGACAAGTATTCTGATGTCCTTGCGCTCATCAACGCCGCAGCTGATCCCGACCGTGAGCGCACCAACTACCGCGCTGCGGCTGCGCCGGCGGTTTCCGTCGATCTGTCCGGCAGCGGCGAGATAGACTTGCCTTATCCGGATCGTTTTGCAGTTGGCAGATTGGTTCGCGGCACGTTCGAGAACGACATCGTCTCCGGCAATTTCACGTTGGAGATGTGGGTGAAATACAACGGCGACGCAACGGGCGTCTCCGGGAAGATATTCGAGATGCTGGGTGATACCGGCCATGGCTATCGCTTGGTTATCGAGAATGGCGCGCCCAAGGGCGAAATCTTCAGCACGAGCGGCGGCACGGAAGAAGTGCTTGCTTATGTCGGCGGGCAGTATGCCACGCCAATCCTGGAACCTGATACCTGGACCCATCTGGCATTGGTCTGGACTCCGGCCAGCAAATCGCTGACCCTGTATCGCGACCGCCTGGCAATCATCGGTTCGCTGCAAATCTCCTACACCATAGATTTCGGCAGCGTTGCCCAGTATGCGAAATTGTTCCAGATGGACGATTTGCATCTCGATGAATTCCGCTTCTGGGACAGTGCTCGCAATGATGAACAGATCGAGTACTGGGCAACCCGCATCGTTCCTTCGCCTCTGTGGTCGCCAGCTCTGCCGATTCTCAATACCGATTATATGTACGAGCCGTACTCGTTGCAAGCATACTATCGCTTCGATGATGGCGGAGACAAAGTCGAGGACTTCGCGCATTTTGGCGACGAGGATTACATGCTCGATGGAAGTGCTTTCGCCGGTATGTTGACCGGTTCCGATGCGAAGGTGCTGGATGGTGTCGACGACGTTGATGGCGACGGCATCCCGGAATGGTGGGTCTATTACAACCGCCTGGATTCATTCGAGCGCCATTCCCGCATGCCTAACCGGGATTATTACCGTTATCAGTATTACGGCTCGACCATGACCAGGGTCAATGACTGGCGGCAGGCGCTAGAGTGGAATGCCGAGCATACCTCCATTATTGGCCTGCACGGCTCCGTGCAGGATGTCAGCTACACTGCTCTTGGTGGCGGTGAGGCAGTTACGGTCGGTGTTGCCGAGGGCTTCTACCGTACTGACAATCGGTTCCTTGATACGGACATCAAGTACGTGGCCATGCACAAGTATATAAACCTGAGCACTGTACCGCTGCGCGCACCTCTGTTTTACCGTGCCATGAGCGGGGCAACGGTGACTGGCATCACGGTTAATCAGCGGCGGGTCGCCAATATTGCCTCCGGCACCGACATTGCGCAATATCTGCAGATCGGGCGCAACCAGATCGTCATCTACTACACCAGGCAGCAGTACGACACGGTTCTGTACAAGATTCCCAATGGTGACTCCACGGTCGACTATAACCGCAAGCTGCATTGCGGTTCGCTGGATGTCGCCTTGTCTGTCGATGACCGTCCGGTGATCGTTTTTGGCCATGAGAATCTCTATGATCCGCGTTCGGTCTGGTATTTCGAGGCCTGCACCGCAGACCAAATCGAAATCTGGAACAATTATGGCGTTGACCGTAACGGCTATGTTCTGGGTGGTAACACTGGCGGTGGCGGAACCAATCCCTATGCCTATAATTACGGCATGATAATGGACGGCGATGACAAGGGCATTGGCGATGATGTCAACGTCTACTACGAATACCTGCTCGGGTACAACCCCAACAGCCGCGATTCCGACAATAATGGTATCTTCGACGGCGAAGAGGATTATGACGGCGATGGCATCAACAACCGCATCGAGCTGGCTAACGGCACTGACCCGATGCTCAAGGATACCGATAACGACGGACGCCCCGATAACCAGGAGCGGGCCGAAACCACCGATCCGCTGGATATGAATGATCCGCTGGTTCACCGTGCATTGCAGACTGACGGCTCTTCTGACGGATATCTGCTGCTGCCGGCGCAGTCACGCTTCGGTTTGTCGACCTGGACAGTTGAAGCCTGGGTGCGGGTTACAGACGCGACCCAGACCGGATCGATCATTCAACGTGTTGTCGGCACCATGCCCGGCAAGAGGCTGGTCAATTACAGCTTGGTGCTCGTTCCGAACGGCGCTGGTGGCGGATCGCTGCCAAGCATGCGTTTCACCGACTTGAACGGCACTGAAGAATCGTTGACTGTTCCGCAGGCATACGCGATGCAGGCAGACACCTGGACGCATTTGGCCATGACTTACAATGGCGAGACAACCACCATGGCTCTGTATGTCAATGGCGAGAACGTGGCTGAAAGCTACTCGTCGCTGCAGCCGGTCAGCTCCGGCCCGGGTCTGGTCAGCGTCAAGGTCGGTGAAAACTTTGACGGCCTGATTGATGATCTCAGGGTCTGGAATGACATCCGTACTGCCGATGAGATTGCCGACAATATGGCTGCTCTGCTGGACGGTGGCGAACAGAATCTGGTGGCATACTACCGCTTTGATGATGTTAACTTTGACGGGCGCGCCGAAGTGGCTGGCACTACCCCCGCAGATATCGACGCTGATCCTTCATTGGCGCCCAAGTACTACCGCTATGCGGCCGACAGCCGCCGCGGCAATGCTCAGGACTGGAAGAATGCCTGGGGCAACGCCGCGATCCTGGTTGGCAGCGCGACAGTGGCAGAACTCACTGATGTCACTGGCAATCCCTTCGAGTTCGAGGTCGATTCGAATTACAATGGCATCCCGGACCGCTGGGAATACAAGTATTTCGGACAGCTGCTCAGCGATGACGACAGTGCAACCGGCAAATACGGTGACCTCGATGGCGACGGCATCTCGAACTACTACGAGTACCTTGCCGGTCTCGATCCGCGCATCAAGAGCAGCGATGGACAGATTTTCGACAACGTCGCAGACTCCGACGGCGATGGCCTGACTAACGCTGAAGAACAGGCGCTGGGACTGAATCCCGGCGCCAGCGACAGTGATGATGACTATTACCACGACGGCGGCGAGGTCTTTGTCCGCTATGAGCGGATCGGTGCGGCAGATCCGTTTACGTATCTGCGTTCAGTTTATGCCAGCCAGGCGTTGGCCGAGGCCGGCGCTGCGGACACTTGGCTGACTGCGCCTGTGCAAATCAGCCAGGAGACCTTTAACACAGCCATCACCTGGGGTGGCGGCAAAGGACGTGCCAAACTCTCGAATACTGACGCATTGGCGATCCATCGCCTGAATGGCGAGCCGTCGAGCGCAGCTGCCGCCTGGAGCCAATTGCCCATGCAGCAGAATGGCTTCGCGAGCTTCAGCGGTCCGGCAGACAAACTCGTATATCGCAACTGGTATCGCCGTACTGTCGGCACTACCACGACGACCACGGACCCCTTCGCCTTTACCGGCAATTTCACCATCGAGTTCAAGGTGCGCGGCAGTTGCGTGTCCAACAGCGTTCTGTTGCGCAAGGCTTCTGCCATTGCCGGCCTTGTACATTACCAGGTTCTGCTGGATCAGCAGGGCTATGTGACCTTCAAACTGGGCGCCAATTCCGTGACTTCATCGGTTGCATTGCCAGATGAAAACACCTGGGTTCATGTCGCCGCTGTTGTCAACGGGCGCACCTTGTCGCTGACCCTGGCTTGGCACCCCTCGAGCGATATGACCACTTATCAGGAAACAGTGACCACGGCAGCTTGGTCCGGAACGATGCCGACCAGCCGCGGCACTGATCTGACCTTGGGCGGCTCCGCCTTTGTCGGCGCGATCGATGATTTGCGCTTGTGGAACATCGCCCGCAGCGCAGCTGACATCGCCGCCGACCGCGATGCTGACTGGACGGCGGACACGATCGAGGACCTGACCTCAGGTGCCGCGCCGAATCTGCCTGCAGGATTGGTGCTTTATTCGACCTTCAATGATCGCGGTGACAGCGTCGAGAACTACGCCGCTGCCCGCAAGAGCCTGATCAACGATCCTCGAGTGACCCTGCCGGATCATACAATGGCGGGTGTCTTCAGCGGCACGGTTGGCACCGGCAGTCTGGCTGAGACTCCTGGCGACAGCAACGGCAACGGAATTCCTGATGTCTGGGAAATGCACAAGTTCGGGCGTTTGCTGGCACCCAATGAGCATCTTGCCGATCCTGACAAGGATGGCCTGAATACTCTCTATGAGTACTACGCCTGGACCGCAGACCCGGCGAACACCTTGGAACCCTGGAACGAAGCTCCGGGCGCGCTTGATCCGCGCAATCCCGATTCCGATGGTGACGGCATCCTTGATGGTGCCGAGGACAGCGACGGTGACGGCCTTAGCAACAGCTTCGAGCAAAGCATCGGGACTCATCCGGGACGGGTTGATACTGATGATGACGGCATTGACGACCTGGCCGAGCTGAATGGCAATACGGACCCCTCGAATTCGCTGAGCCCGCACAAAGATCGCGCTTTGCAGCTGGACGCCACGTCTTCGCTGATCATGCCCGATACAGAAACCTATGAAATCAGCGGCCCGTTCTGCTTCGAGACCTGGTTGCGCACGACCAGCGCGGCACCCGGCACCCTCTTCAGCCGCTATATCGGTGTGGTTGATTCTGTCGATATCTTCAACTACCAGATCGGTATTGACGCTGCCGGTCAACTGTTCTTGAGGTATTTCTACGATACCGGCACCGGCATCGAGTCTACCAACGAGATTCTCAAGACCTCGATGCCGGTGATCGATGATCTGGCTGATTATAAGTGGCATCATGTCGCGGTATCGCTGGTACGGATGTTCCCGACAGTCACCAATCCATCCTTGCCGGATTATCACAAGTTCAAGGTGCTCTTCATGGTGGACGGCGTCGATGTCAGCGACCCGACAGACCTCACGCCAGTCTTGTATCTGCCTGCCAAAGACGTTGTGCCGACCTATATGGCCAGTGCAACTGCCGGCCAGAACAATGGCGCACCAGAAGCCTTCACCGCAGATTACTTTGAAATAAGATTGTGGAACTACGGTCGCAGCTTTGAGGAAATCGAGGAGGGGCACTCCGCACCGCTGGCCGGTACGGAACGCAACCTCGCGGCTTACTTCCGCTTTGATGACGGGCCGGAGGGCAAATGGGGCGATCATCTTAATCCCACAGTTGAGAATTTTGCCGCGCAATTCAGGCAGGACTGGTTCCGTGATTGGATCAACGCCGCTACGCTCGATCCGACCAATGCATCCATCATTCCGGTTGCCAACGGCGGCCCGTACGGAGATACTTTTGTGGACTCGGATGGAGATGGCATCCCGGATTGGTGGGAACAGCTACATTTCGGCAATCTGACCACAGCTGACAATACCACGGATTATGATGGTGACGGGCTGACTGACCTCTACGAGTACTACACGTCCCTTTCTGCAAATCCCACTGATCCTAAAAAGCCGCAGACGGTGCCCGGTATCGATGATGCCGTGCTGGATTCCGACGGAGATGGGCTTGCCAACATCGAAGAGCAGACTTGGGGCACCCATCCGGGCAAACCGGATTCGGATGACGATGGCGTCAACGATGGGGACGAGGTGTTCGGTATGATGGTTGCTGATGATGGCACGCCCACTGCGGTTCGCAACACGAATCTTTACAGCCACCCGCTGTATAGCATGTCGCATTACGACCGCAATATCCAGGATACGGATGTAGATGGGGTGCACCGCCGCCTGACTCCGCAGCGTGCCTTGGATCTGAGCTGCCCGGCGGTTGGCCTGGGCGCAGCTGCCTGGAAGGGCATCGAGCTTCCAGAGAATGAGCGTTTCCAGTATCTGACCTATGGCGCGACCTTCGAGACCTGGTTGCGTCTGACTGTGGACAACTTGTCTGCCACTGATGGCGACTATGCGATCATTTCCGCACGCAATAGCGGCAATACGGTACTCGAACTGGGCTATCAGCTCGAGGGTGGCAAGGCTTACCTGCAAGCCAGCTTTACGGCTCTCAACGATGAGGTGGTCAAGGTTGGCGGCTCTTCTATTGCCACGACGGAACTGCCTGTTGATCAATGGATGCATGTGGCGGCCTCCTGGCAGAACCATGGCACCGACCGGAAGTTGAGCATCATTGTCAATGGCGTTGTCGAATTTAGCCAGGTGACTAATGCGACCCAGAAGTTCTCTCAGGAAGACCCGGACATTGACATCTATCTTGGCGGTGATGGCACGAACGCCGACCGTTCGATGAAGTCCGGCTATCTTGACGAGACCCGGATTTGGCAGGGTTCGCGCAGCCAGGCGGAAATCCTGGCTACTCGTGACCAGATTGTTGCTGCGTCTTCTCTCCCCTCACTGCTGGCTTATTACCGTTATGATGACGGTGGGCAGAATATCGAGGACTTCGTGTATCCGTATGCGCCAGGAACTCTGACCTACAGGCCGTCCGACTACGAACTGAAAGCGGCCGATTACCTGGTGGTGGATGCGGTTCTCGAACGGACCGATGATCCTGCGGTCGGCAGCATTGTTGGTGTGCCCGGTTCGGATGGCACCTTTGACTGGATGACGGCGCAAACCTTCAAGGACTTGAAAGGCATGGATGACGCGGACGGCGATGGCCTGCCGGATTGGTGGGAATCGCTGTACAGCGGCAGCTTTACGGATATTTACTCGATGAATGCTGGCGATGATTACGACGGCGATGGCCTGAACAACCTTTACGAGTTCTGGTGCCGGACGAACCCTTGGAGCAATGACACCGACGGTGACGGAATTTCGGATGGTGCAGAGGACTTTGACGGCGATGGCTTGACTAATGCTGCCGAACAGCGCTACGGCGCAGACCCCCGTCTGGCTGATTCGGATGATGACGGCATAGGTGACTTACAGGAGATCAATGATGGAACAAGCCCGGTGCATCCGAGCAGCCGCAAGGACTTCTCGCGTTCGAGCCTGGACCTGGCAAATTATCTGGGCAAGGTTGGTACCGCTACCGGGGTGCGCCTGCCCAATTCGAACCGTTTCCGCTTTGGCAACAATCCATGGACGGTCGAAATGTGGTTCCAGGCAGGCGACGACCTCGATGGCGACCTGTTCGCATACGACAGCTATGACGGCGACAGCTTCAGGCTGTCACTCGAGGA
>JAAZKR010000082.1 GCA_012799725.1 Oligosphaeraceae bacterium
CCGCCAGCCTCCTTTTCACACAGGACGAGGAAGACCCCGAAGGGACGGGTCGGCTCGTCCTTTGTGGTTTAAACGGCGGCGCGCCGGGACGCACCCGGCGGCGCCACTGCAAAGCCCCCTCCGGCTTCCCTCGCATCGCACCCCGTCTTCCCGTATCTCGAGACTGGGCTGAGTTGCAAGCTTTTTTGGGTGTAATACATTACATACTTGTCCTGACATACTTGTCCTGCAAATAAGCTAGAAGGATCCAACATGGAATTAGTCTATAAAGGAAAAACCAAGGACGTATACCGTTTGCCGGATGGCAATTTCCAGCTTCGTTTCAAGGATGATGTTACCGGTGCTAACGGTGTTTTTGATCCCGGTGCCAACCAAGTCGGTGCCAGTATCGCTGGTAACGGGTTGAACTGTCTGCGCCTGACCACATTCTTTTTCGAACGTTTGGCCGAGGCCGGTATCGCCACCCATTATATCAGCAGCAATCTGAAAGATGTCAGCATGAATGTATTGCCTTGTCAGCCTTTTGGCAAGGGTGTGGAAGTAGCGCTGCGTTATAAGGCGGTAGGCTCTTTCTATCGTCGCTATGCAGACTATTGCTACGAGGGACAAGACTTGCCAGGTTTGGTGGAAATGACTTTTAAAGACGATCTGCGCAATGACCCATTGGTGGTCAAAGACGCCTTGATCATGCTAGGTGTGATGAGTACAGATGAATACGACCTGCTAAAAACAACTACTTTACGTATTGGCAAATTGATTGCAGAAGCTCTAGCTGCCAAAGGACTGCAGCTCTATGATATCAAGTTCGAGTATGGCAAAGACGCCGATGGAAGGGTCTTGCTCATGGATGAGATATCTGCTGGTAATATGCGCTGCTATAAGGACGGCAAAGTACAAAGTCCGGAGCAGATCGTACACTTGATGTTGGACTAGTGCCGACACCGCCATAAATTCCCCCTGATCCTTCCTGCACGCTTTATATGTGGGTAATGCCATTGATTAACGCAGGAAAAAACCATGACCTGCTCCAATCAGGCTTGTAAAACACACGAGTTATGATACATTAAGAAGCAGTTAGTAAAACATCTATTCGGGACGTAGCGCAGCCTGGTTTAGCGCGTTTGACTGGGGGTCAAAAGGTCGCGAGTTCAAATCTCGCCGTCCCGACCATTTTTTTTGATTTCAACCGCTTCGGCTTTCGGTCGAGGCGGTTTTTGTTTTGACGCAAATGCCGTTGAACACCAAGGTTTTGCAGATTTCAATTCCGAATGCGATTCAGCCGGAGAATTTCACATTTTCACTGTTCTGGACACCCTCCGGGATGATTTTCGGCCAATTCTCCGAGGGGGAAAAGTCGGCGGCTTTTGGCCTGTCAGAATTATCGGTAGATGTTCGTCATAAATCACTTGCGAATAATTCAGCAGACAAAAGGTCGCGGTCGAGTTCATATTCTCATTATTTGGCTGGTGGAACCCGAATCTCGTTCTTTTTAATTTGAGCCTGACGCGACTTTTTGTAGAAGTCATAATGCCTTTATTTTCAACAATATTTCTCGATAGATTTTCAGAGCCGAGTCGGAAAAACAACAGAAAATCACCTCTTCCGGTAACACCTGCTTCCATTGACAAACCG
>JAAZKR010000083.1 GCA_012799725.1 Oligosphaeraceae bacterium
AAAGTATTCAGGCGGCATTTTATCCGCAGATTACAGAGATGTATGCAGATGTACGCAGATTTTTGCTTTTTGCCTATCCTGCCCGCAGCCTCCATATCGAGTGGGGAAAAATCAAAAAATCGAAAATGGTTTTTTGAAAAAAGAGGTTTGCCCAAGCGTGAAATCCGGCTAAATATGCCGTTTTTTGCTGCCTATGGGATGAATGTGAATCACTTCCGTATATGCCCATAGAAAAAAGCAAGCAGAAGGATAAACCTTGCTGCCTGCTTTTTATGTGCTGTTACTGTTCGCTGTGCTTAAAGGTATATTATTTTCGCCCGGCTCTGGCCTGCATTATGCCGCGCTTGGTTCCCTCAACAAACTGGCAGAACTCGGCGATTTCGGGCAACTGCGGCACTTCAGTTCGAATTTTTTCCAGGGCATTGATTCTATTCAGCCCTTCGAAGAAATATATGCGCACAGCCTCTTTTATAGCTTCTTTAACCTGATCGCTGAAGTTTGCCCTTCTCAATCCTACAGCGTTGATTCCCTGTATGCAGTTGTCCTGCAAGATACAGAATGGGGGTACATCTTGCCCCACTGCATTCCCACCACCTATCATCGCCAAACGTCCTATTCTGACGAATTGATGCGCCATGCATCCGGCGCTGATAAAGGCGTTGCGCGCCACTTCGACTCTACCGCCCAGCAGGGTTGCGTTAGCAACTACCACATTGTCCCCAATCTGGCAATTATGTCCTAGGTGTGAGAACGCCATGAGCATGACATTGTTGCCCACCCGTGTACAACTGCCCTCTTCCGTACCACGGTGTATAGTCACATATTCCCTGATAATGCAATTTTCACCAATCTCAGTCTGGCTTCTTGCACCCTTATAGTTCAAGTCCTGAGGAGCATCGCCTATAACCGCCCCGGTATGAATAACGGTACCTTTGCCTATGCGAGTATCTCCAGTCAAAAAAGCATGCGGGCCGACCTTGCAGCCGTCATCTAGCTGCACACCGGCTTCAATTACTGCAAAAGGACTAATTTCAACATTGTCGCCGATAACGGCTGAGGTTGAAATCACCGCCCGGGAATCAATTTTGCTCGACATGCTCACCTCTTAAATAAAGATTAATATACCTACTTCCTTACTACAAGACTACAAGCAAAGTGGCGCTTATTGTTTTTCATCCAGCTCTATGCGTTTGCGTGATTTTTTACCGGCTCTAAGCGTCATCACACCATCTTCAAAGTGTTCCAAGCTTATGCGCATTCTTTCATCGCTGAGACGTTCCTCGCCAAGATAACAGCCACCGGCTCGCACCAGACGCCGGGCCTCGCTGTTGCTCATGCAAAGCCCAACTTTGACCAGAAGCTCCAAAAGCCCCAGCCCATCATCAAGCAACTCACTCTTTGCCAGCTTGAAAGTCGGTATATTGACGCTGACTGCCGGACTGTTTACTTTCAAGATGGAGCTGCTGGTCTCTATTTGCGCTTGCGGATCGGCAAAGCCGAATTCACCGCCGGCAGCCAAATAAGCACGGGCAGCTTCCTCGGTACCGTGCGCTAAACAAGTTGCCTCATAAGCAAGAATTTCTTTGCTGCGGTTAATTTGCGGAGCAGGCAATGCTCCCAGACGACGCACCTCCGGCATGGGCAACGCGGTAAAGTAGGCCAACAGCTTTTCCACCTCGTCATCTTCAACATTACGCCAAAATTGATAATATGCAAATGGACTGCTGCGCTCACGATCCAACCAAACCGCCTCACCGGCAGTTTTGCCAAATTTGCTACCATCACTCTTGAGCAAGAGTGGAAAAGTGGCACCATACACACTAGCGCTGTGCAAACGCCGAGTAAGATCAACGCCAGCTACAATATTGCCCCATTGATCCTGGCCGCCAAACTGAAAACGACAATTCTTTCTATCGTATAAAACGCTGAAATCGTAAGCTTGCAAGAGCGGATAGCTGAACTCAAGAAAAGACAAACCAGTCTCCATGCGCATGCGCACCGATTCGGCAGTTAACATCTTGTTGACGCTAAACATCTTACCTATATTGCGCAAAAACTCAATAAACTTTAAGCCACGTAACCAATCGGCGTTGTTGACCATTTCAGCCTTGCCGGCACCAAAATCGAGAAAACGAGACAACTGAGTTTGCAGACAAACCGCGTTGGCATCAATTTCCTCTATGCTCATTACAGGGCGAGCCTCGCTCTTGCCGGAAGGATCGCCAATCATGGCGGTGCCGCCGCCAACTAAAGCTATGGGGCGATGTCCGCAAGCTTGCAACCAACGCATGGCCATAACCGGCAGCAAATGCCCTATATGCAGACTGTTGCCCGTAGGGTCAAAACCGACATAAAAAGTCTCCGGCCCGGCTAAAAGGAGCTCAGACATGGCCTCAGCGTCAGTAGCCTGATGAATGAAGCCGCGCTCCTGTAAAATATCCCATGCGTTCATAAATTATGATCCGAGTGTTAAGTTGGTCTAAACAAGGCGTAAATGCACCTTGCTACTAGTGAAAAACAAGGTCGCTTGCCCAGCAATAAAAAACGCGATCCTGACAGACTGCACAGGCTGCCAAGATCGCGCGTCGGTCAAAATCAATACCGGGCAAAGAACCAAACGCAGCTTAAGCAGGAACTATTTCGTTGATCTGCAAGCGGGTTTTTTCTTGACGATGCCCACGCTTGACGCGGTTGCGTTTGCGCCGCTTCATTTTGAAAACAATGATCTTAGGAGCACGGAAATGCTCAAGCACTTCAGCTTTGACACTGTAACCATCCAAGAGCGGAGTGCCCAAGACCGACTCACCGTCATTTGAATAAAGGATGACCTCGTCAAAACTCACCACTTCACCGGGCTCAGCGTTTATGCGATCCAGTTCGATTTTTTGCCCCGGCTCGACTTTATACTGTTTGCCATTGGCTTTGATAATTGCGTACATCTGCCTGATTCTCCAAGTTCTGTCCTGCGAGGAAGCTAAAAAAGGGACTCCTCGCCGTCCCTGATCGTGTAAAAATGCGATTCGGATAATGTAGCACATGAATCCGTTAGTGCAATTCGGCTTTGCTGTGCCGATGTTAAATCAGGCTGCCGAATACGCCTAAGCATGCCAAGAACTCTCGGTTTTGCGCTTCTCGCTATCCTCGCATAAAAGCGCCTTTACGGCGCTCCTGCTCCGCCGTGGCCGTTCTCTTCTTCGATGATAAGATCATCGTCATCCGGTGTCAGAATAGTGATATTATCGCTGACCTGGAATTCAGCTTTTTCAGCCACCTCCGGATCAAGAATCGGTATGATTTCCAGCGGATAGGTAGCTGAGATATTGGCCACAAAGACCTGTTCCACATTCTTGCGCCATTCCACCCGGATACTTCCTTTGGGCGTAGGTATCTTTGCTTTCACCCAGGCGCATGCCTTGGGACAGGGGTTGAAAACTACCCGGCTCATGCCTGGTTCAGCAGGACGGATGCCAACCAGTTCGGAAATCAAGAAAGCATTGGGCGAGACAGCATAGCCCTGGCATTTGCTCATCTGGCGCAAGTTCTGATCGTCTCCTTCCGGATTGAAAAGCTCCCACCAAGTAATCGCACCGGCATCTAGCATCTTGCCCCAGTAATAGCGAATGAAACGCAAAGCCCAAGCGCTCTTGCCTATGGCGCAAGCCACCTCAAGTAGAAAGTACTTAAAGTAAGGATTGTTATAGTCGGCGTGCACCTGCTTCTCATAAGGCGGCCTGTCCTGGTAAAGCTTGTCCCAGATGGTTGAGTAGTTTTCCGGCGATGCAACGCCCCCATATAAGGCCAGTATATTGCTTTGCCAAGAATAGCTGGAAGACTTCTCCGAGTTATAGAAGCTGTCAGCAAAAAGTCCTTTTTCCTCATTCCAAGCAAGAGAGCGGATTTGGCTGGCTACCTTAGCAGCACGTCCGCGATAGAGGCTAGCCAAGTCGCTACGCCCGTAATTCTCGCTTAAAACCGCAGCACAATTCAGCGCCCGACAATAAATGCCGTTCAAACCGGTGCTGATACCCTGTCGGTCAATCTCATCATGATCCAGAAAACAATAGGTTCCCATCAACTCGCGCAGGTCGCCAAGCACATTATCCGGACTCATGGCAATGCGGTCATAGTAGTTGAGCAACCTCTCCATGTGTGGAAACATCTTGCGTAAAAAGGCCTCATCACCGGTATATTGTATATGGCGATGCAGCCAGACTATCCAGAGCAGTGAAAAGTCCGGTACCGCCTGGAAGAAACCCGAGGGGCTGACTGCATTGAGCTCGCCGGTTTCCAGCTGTGTTTTAGCAAAATCACTCAGACAAGTGGCTGAAAGTTGAAAGTCACCAAACAGATGGAATGCCGCCCAAGATTGTATCATGGCATCACTGATATATTGAGCCTGATCACGTCCCGGCGCATCCATGAAACAACCTCTAACGCAGCTGTTCAAGGTCAGCGACCCCGCATCCCAGATTTCGTTATATACCGCATCTGAAGAATTGAAGCTGCCGCGGTTATTCAAGGCACGATTGGGTACTTTAGCCTGCACGCTCTCCACCACAACTTTGCCCCTCACATCATGCCCTAGCACCATGATATAGCGAAACCCTCTGGGTGTGAGAGATATCCAAGTATCTCTCTTGCCACTGAGAAGCAGAGTGCTGGCTTTGCGCTTGCCACCAACATAAGAAAGCACCTCGCCATCAACACAATGCTCGCCGCAAACCACCAATACCATATCGCCCTCGCTGCCTTGCAGACTGATATGCGGGAAACCGAAAAGTGTACGCCCGAAGTCGAAAACAACAAAATGTTTGTCTTGCAGTATCTGCGTGGGTTCATTAAGGATTTCGGATAGAGCCTTGCGCGGGGCGAAATTATAGGCGGTCAAAGCCACGCTCATATCCCAAGCTGGCTTGTCAATAAGTATATAGTCGAACTTGTTCTTGTTATCAACTTTGATAATGGGATGGGTCAGCCCAAGTGGAGTTCTTAAGGGACCGGCCAGGTTCCAGCCTTCCTTGGCCTTCTCATCCGGCAATTGCCTTACCATAATGGAGCCATTAGGAGCATCTTGCCAGACCATGGTCATGCCGGCGCCGTGACTGGCGCAGTCCTGTAGCCAAAGCAAGCGGTTCCACCCCTTCTTGAGGTTGATCTCCTGGAAAACCGAAGTGTACTCGTCCATGCCCAAGCGTCTGTCCCCACGGAAATTAGGAGCAGCGTGTACCGGTGCGCTCTCCACCGCCTGCTCAGAAACCAGTTCGTCATTGAGATAGAAGCGATAGGGTGAATCACAAAAGCAATAAAGCCCCTGGCGTGTGTCGGTATCTGAGTGTAAAAATGTCTCCGCTGCAAAAACTCCGGTTCCCAAGCGTTTAGTCAAGGAGCGGAAATTCATCCACAACGCCTGTCGTACCTGTCTGTAACCACCCACAAAAGCAGTTCTAGTCCAGTTGCAAGTTTCCACGATATCATCGGCATTAGGAGCGGGTTCAAGTAGCTCACGGGACTTTTCGGCGTCCGCCAGCACCTGCGGACGATACCATTGCAGGCGCAGCACCTTTCTTGCACCGCCATCCGTCCTTGTTGCTGCACTGGGGTCTATTCTCTGCCAGCCATGTGGAAAATTACGGAAGTCCAAGATTTCCATGCTGGTAGCCCCTAATCCGCGTATGATACCTGGCACAGGGTAGCACTCCGGAGTCAGGCAGCGCCAGTCTTCATCGCTCCAGACCAATGGTTTTCCATCCACTTGCAACTGTGCCCAGAATCCACCGGTTTTTTGACCATGGTTCACCAGTGGCACGCCGGCATTATAGACCTGCACCGCAATCTGATTGCTGCCTACCTGCACCAGATAATTGATATCTATGCAGTACGTGTAGCTCTTCTGCAAGGGATGTTCACTCGGACCTAGGGCACAGAGTTGGCCATTGATATAAAGATGAAAGCTGGAACGAGCCGTGATCCAAAGTTCGCAGCTGCCGGGCATCTCGCTAACGCAAAAATCACGGCGAAAAAACAGATGTGTCTCCTGACGGAGCTCGGTCTCGCGCAACCAAATCCACTGGCCCATTAAAGGCTCAGGTAATTTTTGATTCTGCATTTTTTCCTCCGCTGCTTTTTATTTCACCTTTGTTTGTCGCTGGTTTTATTGCTTATTGCTGTGGAAAATCGAAATGCCGAGCAAACAACTCGCTAAGTTCTTCACATACCTTTTCAGCATCCGGGCCGTCCACCTCTACAGTAACCTCGTCACCTTCTGCAAGTCCCAAGGACAATAGCGACAAGACAGACTGCAATGAGGCACGTTTGCCCTCTCTGCCTACGACTTCGACTTTGCCCTCATAATCTTTTATCGAAGAAACTATCAGGCCGGCCGGCCTGACGTGTATTCCCTTAGGATTGCGCACCCTTACTTTGCTGCTTGCCAAAAGACTCCTCCAAGCTCAATCAGAAAAATAACTCTTTATACGCGACTGCCGGAATGGGAAAAGACAGCCAAGAGAAACCGGAGATGTAAACTTGATTTTTGAGCGACTCCTTATTGTTTATGCATCGGTAGTATTACAGATAATAACGCCAAAATCCACTTAGTGCAAACCGAAAGCCCATTTTTCTTGAATTTTGTAACTGGAAAAGTTAAACGCACGCTTTTTGTGCATTTAATTCTGCAAATTGCAATATGTGCATTTAATCTTGCAAATGGGGCAGTGTGCTTTTAATCCTGCAAACGCCATCATACATGATCA
>JAAZKR010000084.1 GCA_012799725.1 Oligosphaeraceae bacterium
AGGGATTATTTGTCCTTTTCCATGATTTCCAGTTTCAGGTCGCGGAAAAGCAGAGGCTTTTTGCTGATCAGCATAATTTTGAAGGTTTTTGCTCCTGGCCACCAGTTGATTTTTCCGCCATGGCGTACAAACTGTTTGTATGTTTTGGCTGAACTGGCATAGGAATGCGTCGCGGTCGGCGTATGAACACAGACAGCGGTAGCGGCCGCATGGCTGTGTTCCAACGCTGAGTTCAGCGTGACTTTCCAGCCCTGCTCGGTTTCCTCCAGCTCATGGATCGGTGCGCTCAAGGCATAATAGGGCAGATCGCTGCGGTCGGCGGCGGGTTCGAACGCAAGGCGTGCACCTTTCGTCCACTTGGAAGCATCCTTCACAAAAAGCTCGTTGCTGCCTTCACTCACATCTCGCAGCAGAGTTGTTTCGCTGCCATCTTTGCGGTTGATATGAGTGCTGATGATCATTCGTCCGTTGGCATCATACTGCAAAACCCCGATCTGGAAGGTTTCGCATCCATCTGCCCCGGCCATAAATTCGCCGGACATGATGTAGCGGTAATCCCGCTCGATGGGATATCTTTGCGAGTCGCTTGCCAGACCGCCGCCGGCATAGGTATAAATGCCATCCTCGAGTTTGAATTTATCGCCAGCCCATTGTACAGTCAGCTCTTTAAGTACCTTGCCTTCAGGTTTCTTATACGAGGGCGGCGGATTATCGGCAGGATCGAGGAAGTTTTCCTGAATCTGGGCTATTGTCATGGGCAGAAGCTGCGGCACGCTGATCCATTGGCCGTCAGCGTTATTGCACGCCTTGTTATCGACCTGCACCGTCACCAGGACTTGTTTGCCGGCATATTCTTTCAGCGGAACCAGCCATTGCCGCATGCGCTGATCAAAAAAGTGACTGGGCACTCCATCCTTGTACTTGGTCCATTCCGGGTTAGGCTGCGTGCAGTCAAAGGAGCGGATTTCCCTGCCGTTGACCAGCAGGCGCACAATGCTGCCATTGCCATGTCTTGCCTGGGTATTGACCAGGCAGAGTTCAAGGGTATTGTCGTCTTCCGGAACCGTCAACAGATAATCCAGGCTTTTTACATTGAAAAAATTGACAAAATACATCGTGCGCCCGGCCATCTTGCGCTTCCTAACGGTCGCCAGCGACTCGCCCTCACCATGTTGAAAGCCATCATCGATGGAAATGTTGCGGATGGTATCCGCAGCAGTGTCCCGGCCACTCGAAATGAGCAGTCTGACCGGCGCCGGACAGCGGATTGACAATGGATTGGCAAAGGGGATTTCCTGATCGTTCAGATAAGCCTTGCAGTAATTCTTTTCATTGATCTGGAAGGTGGCGCTGATTTCCTGCTCTTCAGCCGCGTCCAGTTCAACATAGGCGAAATCTGCCGTTGTATAATATCGTTTCAGCAAAATACCTTTGGGCAGTGGCAGTATGCTGACCGGAAGATTTAGTTCCTTTTTGGGGAAAAGCGCATAATGTTTAGTGGGATCGAGATTGTAGGCGCCGTTTTCATCCTGAATGGGATATCGAGGAATATAAAGATCATGCTCCGTCAGGCTGCTGGCACCATGCAAACGGCCATAGACAGCGCGCCCTTCCGGA
>JAAZKR010000085.1 GCA_012799725.1 Oligosphaeraceae bacterium
ACCGCCGCCAAGGGCTTGATCGACGACACTGCCATCGGCAACGTCGTCGTCACCGCACGCGACAACGCCGCGCTGAACGCCACCGGCGACATCTCGAACAGCAGCATCCTCGCCGAGAACGCGGCGAAGCTCGCGCTTAACGGCGACCTGAACAACAACACGGTCACCGCCGGCAGCATCGAGATCACCGGCCTTGCGAACATCGAGAACGGCAGCTACGTGGCCAAGACGGCGGCGCTCAGCGTCGACGCCTCCGGCACCATTGAAGGTGCGACCTTCACGGCCGAGCTGTCCAGCGTCGATCTCGATGCTGATGGCTCGATCTTCAACTCAACGGTGACTGCGCTGACCACAGCCGACTTGACGGCGATGCTGATTGCCGATACCAGCGTGGTGGCCGGCGACGGCATCACCACCAGCGGCATGCTGCGTAACAATACCCTGACGTCACATGGGGACGTCGTGATCAAGAACGCCAGTATCATTGACAACCTCGAAGTAGCCGCCGCAAAGATCACGGCGACCGAAAACATCGGCACGATCACCGACGGCATCCTGATTTCTGACGGTGCAACGACGGTGTCGGCGCAGTCGATCCTCGGCACGGCGTTTGACGCCGCGACGGCGGACTTGACCGCTGCAAACAGCATCGAGGGAATTGACGTCCGCGTCGATACGAATGCCAAACTGAATTCGGCAAGCATCCTTGATTCCGATGTGATTGTCAGCAATGCTGACGGCAGCATCGAGGTCAAGGCCACGGCGATTGACGGCGGCAGCCTGCGCGCCGACAAGGTCAGCTTTGACGAGTTCGCGACTGATGCCGACATCCAGGTTGGCGCGGCTTCCGCAGTCAGAGTCCTTGGTGCTGAAAACATCACGGTTGATAACGGTGGCCTGGTCAATATCGTCAGCGAAAATGATCAGGATACCACGTTCACGGTTGCTGCCAGCGACGATGTGTTCCTGACCCAGGGCAATGGCAACATGCTGGTTGACATCACTGCTGATGGTCAGGTCGTGACCTTGACCGCGGCGGCCGACATCGACGGTGCCGTTGCCGGTGTGGATATCACGGCGAAGAACCTGATCATCACCACAGCTGAGAACGTGACTGTCGATACCGAAATCGAGCAAATCAAGGCGAATGTCGCTTACGACCTCGATTTGAATGAAGTTGACGACTTGGCGGTTGACCTGATCAGCGCCGGTCGCAAGGCGAAGATTGATGCCGGCGGCGACATCCTGGATTCGGCTGATGACAGGATCATCGACATCGTGACGCCGGAACTCGCCCTCAATGCAGGTGGCTCGATCGGCACGCTGACCAATGCTCTGGATATCTCGACGCAGAAGTTGACGGCTGATGCTGATGCCCTGATCAACTTGCTCAATGTCAGCGCGCAGAATGTGACGGTCAAGAAGCTGATTGCCGGCACCTCGGTCTACTTCGCAGCCGAAGGCAGCGGCGAGCATCGCTTCACCGGCGATGTGATCGGTGCTGACGGCGATGTCAAGATCGACTCCGCCGCTGGCGACCTGGTCTTCGCCAACTTCAGCACCTTGGAGGCGAAGGTTGATGCGGATATTACGGCATACGGCGACATCACTACCGAAGGAATCGTCTTCCTCAAGGCTACAGATGGCGATCCTGACACCACGAACAGCGACCTGAACATCGTGTCCAAGCACGGCTCGGTTACCTTTAGCTCCGGCACCATGGCGCAAGCGGACGGATACCTCACCGTTGCCGCCTTGGAAAACGACGTCCTGTTTGCTGGCGGAACTCTCGAGGCCGGTAAGGTCCTCGCGATCGGCGCGGGTGGCAGTGTGTATTCACGCGCTGTATTGTGGGCAGAAGAGAATGTCATCATTGCTGCCTATGAGAAAGCTACGCTGAATGGTCCGGTAACGGCTAACACTGGTTCGGTGGTTGTCTTTGCCGAGACCGACGACCTGACTGTCAATGCCCCGATTACGGCGGCAACCGACATCCATCTGGAGACGATGGATGACCTAATCAGCATCAATGACGCGTTGACGGCCGCTGCCGTTTCGCTCACCAGCGAGAAGGGCGACATCCTATCCAGCGGCGCCGGCACCATCGATGCCGCAACCATCGAAGTAGATACCGGTGGCAAGGTTGACTTGATCGGCAAGCTGACGGCTTCCGAATGGGTCGATATCGAGGCCATCGGCTCGGTCACTGCGGCTGATATTGATTCTGGCGATGTGACGGTCAAGACGACTGGCTTCAACGCTGACATCGATATCAACCTGACAGCGGACGACACCGACTTGGTGGCTCGTGCTGAAGGCATTGACTCAGATATCTGGGTTGTCGGAAAAGACATGAACCTGAATGATGTTTATGCCTTTGACGGCGATGTCACTATTCGCGGCGCGAATCTCTACGCTCGCAGAGTACAGGCCTTGGATGAGGGCGAGATCAACGAGCTGGAGGATGATGCCCACTCAGTGAATATCATCGCTGACGGCACGCTCTTGCTCGGCATGGTCAGAGCTGACTATAATGCGATCATTGACGCCGATGACGATGTCACCAGTGATGGTGGGCTCGATATAGAGGCCGGTAACGACATTGACATGACTCTGGGCGGCACCGCCGGTACGGTGGGCGGCTTCCCGATCACTGTCATTGCCGGTGGCAAGGTCAAGGTTGGCAAGAAGCCCTCCACACCATACTATGGCAAGAAGATCTGGGTTTTGATGCAGGGCATCAGTGGTGACAGTGAGATCCACTACAGCACGCCCGGTAACAATCCTCCTGGCACCATAGTCTGGAACGGCAAGGTTTGGGGCGGCACTGAGAAGGCTCTCCTGAACATGGATCGCGGCGAAAACGCCATCATGGGCGAAGTACGCGGCATACTGGAACGCTACCAGGCCACCAACCTCTGGTACAGCGGCTTCCAGTACTTCCCGCACGTGAGAGCCCATCTCGATGGTTACCAGGGCAACATGAGCATAGAGCATATCCTCACTGGCCGTGGTACTGTTGAGGGACTGCCGGAAGGCGTAGGGCCTGGCGTAGTCATTGACTTCCTGGAGCTCGATGAGAGCTATCGCTGGCAAGACCAAGACAAGCAAGCTAGCGTCAAATAACTGAAACCATAAACCAAGAGGCCGCCCTTGTCACAGCAGATGGGGGCGGCCTTTTCTATGTCCACAACCCATATTCATCCGCAGATTACGCAGATTTTCACAGGAGGAGTAAGAGATGTCTGAATTACGTTGTTTTGTTGGTAGTTATGCTGAGCTTTCTTACGGTATAGCAATTCTGGGAATAGACACAGCAAAAGGAAGTATGCGGTTTTTGCGTGTGGAGCGCGGCATAGAGCGCCCCAGTTATCTGCGTGTATCTGGTGATCGGCGTTTCCTCTACGCTGCCTGCAAACGGACGGAGTTTGCTGATACGGGGGGCGGTGCCTTGGCTGCCTATGCCATAGCTGAAGGTGGACAGCTGCGCTTTATCAATGCCAAACCCTCCTATGGTGGCCCTCCCTGCTATATCATGACTGACAAAGATGATAAGTATGTTTTTGCTGCCAACTATCGCGAAGGCAATGGTGCCATATATGCTTTGCAGCAAGATGGCAGTATAAGCGGTGAGGGTCAGAAGATACAGCATACGGGTAGCGGGCCGCATCCTGAAAGACAAACCAGTGCGCATATGCATTGCATGGAGCCTGATCCGGACAGTAAAATCGTCTATGCTGTAGACTTGGGTTTAGATGCGGTGTTGGCCTATGCTCTGGCTGATGGCGAAAAGATGTTGATCAGATTGCCGGAGGCTGACCTGCATGAGGCACTTGGAGCAGGTCCAAGACATATGATTTTCAACCGGAGCGGTAGTCGGGCATACGTGATTAACGAGTTGCACTGCAGTGTATCAGTCTGGAACTTGGAAGACCCAAATAATCCGGATAGGATGCAGACTGTGGATATGCTGCCTGCCATCTGGCAGGATAAAGAAAATACGGCCGCTGCCATTAAGCTTTCGGAAGATGGTCGTTACTTGGCCTGCTCAAACCGTGGTCATGACAGCATCATCTTTTATACTATCGACGCGAAGAGTGGTCTGCTGAGCCTGAATGGTCGTTATCCATGCGCGGGAAGCGGCCCAAGGGACTTCGCCTTTGTGCCGGGAGGAAAATATGTGCTGGTGGCGCATCAATGGAGCGACACAGTGGCTCTGCATCGCTATGAAGAGGGCAGCTTGGTTGTAGAACCTACGCAGATACTGACCTTAGAGCAACAACCGGTATGCCTGAAGTTTTTCCAGTAGCAGCAAAACCACGGTCATCCGACAGGATATGATGTAATGTGCAGAAGTTATCGGGGTGGCAACGGTTCAAGGTTTAACCTGAGCAATATACGAAATCTTGTGATATGAGGTTTTGGTTCCTCAGCTTGACGCAGCGCGTGGCTAATTGTTTTTTTTCTAGGAGACTTATGCCGCAGGCGCCCTCCGGGCGCTCCTCGGGTTCCCTCACCCTTTGGGTTCGGTCACCCGAGGTTACGCATGGTGTAGCCCTTCGGGCTCGGGGACACCGGTTATTTTGCCGAATCCTAGCATCCCTTCGGGCTCATGGACAATACTCGTTACTTAAGATTTTTTAACCAGGGAAAATACGGAAAGCGCGGAAAACTTGTAGGGTTGTTGCTTTGACGGATGGGATGGCAAGCGGAATTTCGATCCGTTTTGTTGTTTTCTCCGATTGCTTTGCGTTCTTTGCGTTCTTTGCGTTCTTTGCGGTTCAATTAAGAAAGCTAATCGCCTCCGGGATGTGACAAAACCAGTATTTTTCCAGGGGCTACATGTCATAAGCGATGCATTTGCCCTGATAGCTGCGGTATAGCTGTCTTCCCTCGGGGTCAAGGTTGGCTTTAACATCCGGTTCCAGACGAATTTTGCCTTCGCCTTGGGGTAGGTCAAAGGCATAATGCGGCAGTGCCATGCCGCTAATCCTGCCGCGCAACGCATCCAGTATCTCCAGGCCTTTTTGCAGACCGGTGCGAAAGTGCATGCAGCCTTGTATAGGGTCCGCATGAAATAGATAATATGGTTTTATTTTGAGACGCAAAAGTCCGGTGAAAAGCTTTTTAAGGGTTTCAGCGTTGTCATTGATGCCCTTTAAAAGTACAGTCTGATTAAGTACTGGTATGCCGGCTTGCAGCAGGTGTTCGACGGCTTGGGCGGCCTCGATTGTCAGCTCTGACGGATGGTTAAAATGGCTGACTAACCAAGCCGGCTTGCCTGAAGCCAGCAAGCGGCAGAAGCGCGGCGTGAAACGCTGAGGCAAGGTGGCCGGCAGGCGGCTGCCGAAACGCAGTATTTCTATGTTGGGTACTGCGCTGAAGGCTTCTATAAGCTGGTGCAGCTTGTTTTCGGGCAACAGCAGTGGGTCGCCACCGGAGATAAGGATTTCTCGCAGCTCAGGGTGTTCGCGCAGATATTTTTGTGCCTGGGCAATTTCTTCGTTGCTGGGCTGGGACGCCATCTCACTGCACCAGTGTCGTTTGCGCATGCAATGCCGACAATGTACAGCGCAGTGCTTGTTACTGATATAGAGTGCGCGGTCAGCATAGCGGTGTACCAGGCGCGGCACCGGGGAATGTGTTTCTTCGGCCAAGGCGTCAGGTTGTCCATCATTCAGTAACAGCTCGGCACCATCGGGCAGGCATTGCCGCAGTATGGGGTCGTCCGGATTAGAGCTCTGTGCCAGAGAGAGGTAGTATGGGCTGATGCGCAGAGGGTAGACCTGCTCGACGGCTGTTATCTCTGCCAGTCGCTCGGGTGCCAGAGGCACGATTTGAGCTAGTTCGGAACTTGAGCGTATCTGATTTTTCAGCTGCCAGCGCCAATCAGACCAGCGTGTGGACTCGGTTTGCCAATATTGCTTGAACATAAGGTTGCCAAGGGGTTGCTAAACGGTAATTTGTATAATGTAGTATCTATTTCAACCTGCACAGACGGAGTGGATACAGTGGACAGGGTTGACAGGGTTGACAATGTGGACAGGGTTGACACAGGATGGACGGATGTGGCCGTCTCATTTGCCGTCCTGTCTTGTCAACTTTATTCATCGTGCTTCTTTTACCGCATTATATTTTAATTGTGTACTTGCACCTTTTACACAAGGAGGAAACATGAAAGAGTCCAAGAGTTTGCGTTATCACAGTGTTCCCACACCCGGCAAGCTTGCCGTAGTTGCCAGCAAGCCCTGTGAGACACAGGAGGATTTGGCTTTAGCCTACACGCCCGGGGTTGCCGAGCCCTGTTTGGTCATTGAGGAGACTCCTTCCAAGGTTTTTGACTATACCTTCAAGGGCAATGCGGTAGCGGTAGTCAGCGATGGTACAGCGGTATTGGGGCTGGGCAATATAGGCGCCGAGGCCGCCATGCCGGTGATGGAAGGCAAGTGCGTACTTTTCAAGCGTTTTGCCGATATAGATGCCATACCGCTTTGTCTGCGCAATGTCTACGGTGCTGATGGCAAGACTGATGCAGATAAGCTTATAGAATTAGTCATGGCCTTGGAGCCCAGTTTTGGCGGCATCAACTTGGAGGACATAGGCGCGCCGGCCTGCTTCAAAGTGGAGCAAGAGCTGAAAAAGCAGATGGGGATTCCGGTTTTTCATGATGATCAGCACGGCACTGCTATTATCTCGCTGGCGGCCTTGCTTAATGCGGTCAAGCTGACCGGTAAAAAGCTATCCGATTTGCAGATGGTGGTCAATGGTGCCGGGGCGGCGGGCATCGCTTGCACCAAATTCTATATCTCTGCCGGTGTACGTCCGGAGAATATCGTGGTTTGTGACAGCAAAGGCGTTATACGCAAGGACAACGCCCGTACTTCCGAGAAAATGGAGCTGGCTACCGATCGCAAGCTTGACACGCTGGCCGATGCCATGCGCGGTGCAGACCTCTTTCTGGGCTGCTCCACCGGCAATTGCGTCAGTGTGGAGATGATACGCAGCATGAATAAGGCCCCTATCGTCTTTGCCATGGCTAATCCGGTGCCTGAGATCATGCCTGACTTGGCTATTCAGGCCGGTGCCAAGGTAGTGGGTACCGGGCGCACGGATTTTGCCAACCAGATCAACAATGTGCTGGGTTTCCCCGGTATCTTCCGTGGTGCTCTGGACAGTCGGGCGCGTGATATCAACGAGGAGATGAAACTGGCCGCTTCTTTGGCTTTGGCTGAAATCGCCTGCGAAGAAGTGCCGGCTGACTTGCAGAAAACGCTGCAAGTCGCTTATCCTGCCGATGCGGCGGCAGGCATGTTCTCCGGCAAAAGTCCTTTGAGCTGCAATTATGTCATTCCCAAGCCTTTTGATCCCAGGGTAGTGCCAAGAGTGGCGCGCAAGGTCGCCGAGGCTGCCATGAAGAGCGGCATAGCGGCACAAAAAATCGTCGACTTGGATAAGTACGAACTGGAATTACAGAAAAGGCTGGGTTTTTAGGCCGCTGCTATACATGAAAATACGTTGAGTTGTTTTGAAACGGCAGGCAGTGCTCATTTGAGTCGAGATGCTGCCTGCCGTTTTTATTATATATGTGCGCATTGAACATAAAATATCCGCAGCAGGCACCGTCTTGGCTGAAGAGCTGGTTTTCTGATGCAGAACTGTTTGCCAAGTTTAAGCCTGGTCTGCGAAATGCTGCTGTTCGCGCCTTGGCGCAGCCGGGCAAAGTCTTTGCACTGCATTGGGATGAAGGTTTATTAACCAGCAATATAGATAACGTCAGTTGCAGTTGGCGTTTCAGTGATGGTCACTGGCGTCCCAAGTGTCATTGCAATTTTCCTGATGATTACTGCCTGCATGCGTATCTCAGTGGTTTGCTGCTACGCGAGGCTTGTAGGCAAAGTGGCTGGCCGCATCCCTCACTAATTGCTCAGCGCCGACCCGGTCCGTTGTTTCCTGAAAAGCCAGCTTGTCAGACGCAGTTGGAGTTGGATTTTGGCGCGGCTTCCTCGGCGGAAAACTTCAGGAAGCATTTGCAGTTGGAAGTGGAGGCTGATTTTCGTCATGAGTCCGGCAAGGTAGGTCTGCGTTTTTATGCCAAGGAGCAGGGTATGCGTCAGCTGCTCAGGCTAGGCAGATTGCGCGAGCATGCCATTTATCTTAAACAAGGCAAGCCTGCGGCTGATTGGTCTGAGCAAGACCAAAGTTTCCTGCTCTGGTTACAGCAGCATCTGCCGGTCATGAAATCCAGCACTCATAAGCTACTGATGTTGGTTATAAGTGAAGATGACTTTTTGCAGTGGCAGCGACGTTGGGCCGAACAACCCGGACGCTTTATAGACCGGCAAAGCCAGCAGCCTATCGCCGCACCGGGTGAGATTGTGCCGGCCAGGCTGATTTTTGAACTCAGCAAGCACGAAGAACGTTATCGTATCACGCCATATTTTGTTTTTGCTGACGGACAGAGACGGCAGCCTTATCAACTGATCAGGCAGCTCGATAACGACCCAGGCCGCATTTTGCTGCGCGAATTGCTGCGAGACTATGAACCACCGGTTTCCTGGGCACAGCTCAACCGGCATTTCAGCTCAAAACCACTATTTTTCAGTGCAGAGGAACTCGTTAATACCGTGCCGGGGTTGCTGCAAGGACGCCTGGACCTGCTGCAAGGCGAATCGCTTGAGGTGCGGCACGAACAAACCCTTATGCCATCTTTGCAGGTTGACTGCAAATCCGGCAAGTTTATGCTTAGCTGCCGACTTGCCGGGCAAAGCCTGTCCTTGCGCAGCGAATGGGCACCGCTTAGCCGGCTGCAAAGCATGTCGGGTGGTCGTTTCAGGCTCCATGTACAGACACTTGCAGACGAGGCTCATCGTCTTAAGCAGCGCTTGTTGAATTTTGCCAAGGTCAGGCGCGCCGAGCTGCAAGAAAGTTGCTTGTTGCTTAACGCCAATGCCCAAAATGCTTCATATTTGAGAGAGTTTTTCCTTTCTTTGCCCGCTTCAGTTGAAAAGCGCTATGCTGATTCGTTAAATAATCTATTGCAAGAAATAGTCTCAGAACCTGTTTTGCAGCTTGATATTTCTCGGCGTGCTGGACTTTGTGAGTTGCAGATGCAGGTTGATGTAGCCGGTCAGAATATTGCACTTAGTGAGTTGCGCCGAATTTGGCATAACAAGCAGAGTGCCTGGCATAGCAGTGCCGGAGAATGGCTGTATATAGCGCCGGAAAATCTGGAAAGTCTGATGTTGAAGCTGGAGCAGCAGGGATTTCAAGATTTTGGTGTGCAAACTATGTTGCGCAGTCAGGCTGTTAATAAAGTACAGGGCTTGTTGCGGCAGGGCGGTATGCAGTTGAATTCGGCTGGACGCAGTTTCTATGAGCAGTTGTGCCGTGAACCGCAGAAAGAAATACCCAGCTTGCCTGACGAATTACAGCCGGTGCTGCGCAACTATCAAAAGCAGGGGGTGGATTTTCTCCTGGACCGCTGTCTGAACGGAGTGGGTTGCATCCTGGCTGATGATATGGGGCTGGGAAAGACATTGCAGACACTTGCCGTGTTGTTAAGCGCAAAAATGAAGGCGGAAGAACGCGGCGAAAAATTTATGGCTCTGGTGGTATGCCCTGCCGGTGTCATGCAGGTTTGGCGAGAGCAATGTGAAAAATTCTGTCGGCAATTAAGGCTGCGTATTTTTTCCGGCACCAAGACACAACGCGAGGAAATATTTGCGGCGGCGGACTACGATGTACTTGTGACACATTATGCTTTGTTGCGTCAGGACAGGGAGCTGCTGCAAAAGTACAACTATGATTTTATGGTACTTGACGAGGCTCAGAATATCAAAAACCCTGAGGCTCAGGCCAGTCAAGCCGTGAAAAGCCTGAATGCCAAGCATAAAATCGCGCTTACCGGAACCCCGATGGAAAATAAAATCCTGGATATTTGGTCCATTATGGATTTTTTGAATCCGGGCTTTTATCCGGAGGCAGGGCGATTTATGGAGCGTTATGCTTCTGATCCGGGCGCTTTGCGCCGGGGCTTGTCTCTGTTTATGTTGCGTCGTGGCAAGGATATGGTTGCTCCTGAGCTGCCGCCGCGCATTGTGCAGGTTTTGCCGGTGCAGATGTCCGAGGCTCAGCGCGACTATTATGACACGGCTCTTTTGCAAGCTCGCGGGCAGCTTAACCAAGCCGGCGCTTTGCAGATACTGGCTGCACTTACCCGGCTTCGGCAAATCTGTTGTGATCCTGCCTTGCTCTCTGCAGACTTTGCCGAGTTGGACTCCGGCAAGTTGGCTCTGCTCCTGGACAAGTTGCAGGAGTTGACTGAAAACGGGCATTCGGTGTTGGTTTTTAGCCAGTTCACCCGCATGCTGGACTTAATTGCAGATCGTCTGAGCCAGGTAGGTTTGCCCTATCGGCAGATCACCGGCGAGACGCCATTGGCTAGACGCAGCGAGTTGGTGAAGGAGTTTAATGACAGCGAACAGGCCGGTATTTTTCTGCTCAGTTTGAAGGCGGCCGGCACTGGGTTGACTTTGACTAGGGCTGATTATGTTTTCCTTTACGATCCCTGGTGGAATCCAGCGGTGGAAAATCAGGCCATAGACCGGGCGCATCGCATAGGACAGGACAAGGCGGTGATGGCATATAGACTGGTAGCCAAAGATAGCATAGAGGAAAGAGTGCTGGAGTTGATGCAGCAAAAGCAAGAGCTTTTCGAGACTGTGATAGGCAGCCAAAGCGATGCAGGCGTGGCTACAAAATTAACCCGCGAAGACCTTGCGCAACTCCTGAGCTAAGGAGCCGTTAAGTTTATATTTTCGCTCACAGCCGTCCCATAGACCACAGAGCGCGTTTTCCAAAAATAGCAACCCCGTCCCAAAGTATTCAGGCAGCATTTTATCCGCAGATTACACAGATGTACGCAGATTTTCAGGACAAGGCATCGATCGGCGGCTCTATTTAAGAGATTGTACTGTAAGGCCTTGACTATGCATAATCCCGGTTTTTAGCCCGATTGACGACTTTTTCTGCTGATAAGCAGGGGCGTTCGAGCTGCTTTGCCTGTCCTGTCTGCGGCCTCTATATCGAGCGGGGAAAAAATCTGTTTGACCAGGCGCAAAACAGGGCTAAACATGCTGTTTTTTGCTGCTTATGGGATGCCTGTGATTTTCGGTTTCTTTTTGCTGTTCAGTTTGACGTGACGCGTGGCTAGTTGCCTGTGAGTAGTGCCTTTACAAGGTGCCTGTCCCTAGGGATGTAGGGTGGGCGTTGTGGACAGGGCAGACAAATTAGGATTATAACGTATAACATCTTTTGTGGAAAGGAGATCAGTCATATAAAGAAGGTAATATTAGTGCCTCTCCATATCCTCTTATTAATGCGTTTTACAAATATTTGCCGTTTATTTTGCGTTGATTCCTTGCACGGGCGTGTTGTGCATGAACAAGTAACGCCGGCTGTGCCCGAAATCATCGTACTCCCTTTGACACCGATTTGATATGAAAAAGTTTCTATTTTTTTGCTTTATAATTTATTTGTTCAGCTGTCTGCCGAGTTTTGGCGGCGGCGTTGAGCTTACCGCTGAAGGCAAGACCAAAATCACTGTGGTTTGCTGGGGGCTTCCGGACGCAACCAAAACCGGTGCTGCCGCCCGTGCGGACTATGCCGTCTTTGAGGCGTTTCTCGAACGTTTTCCAAGCATTTTCGAAAAGAAGTATCGTGCCAAATATGCAGCCAATCCCGATAAGTACGGTCATTTCAGCTGGCGTAAAGAAGACCTGGAAGTAGAGTTCAAAAGATATTCCGGCATCACTGTGCAGGGCATGTCGCAAGATACCGGCCCTCTGATGGCCATTGCCGGGGGCGTCTCTCCAGACGTCCTCTCAGTCAATTTCCGGCAGTCGGACACCTATATACAGGAGGGCTTTCTGTATCCTTTGGACAAGCCTGAAGACGGTTACTTCAGCAACATGAAGCAGGATGAGTTCGACTTTATAGTGCATCCGAAGATATTGCCTGTGATGAAACGCAAGATGATCGGCGAGAAGAAGGCACATATCTGAACCATTCCCAAGGGTGGCTTGGTCAGCCGTGTTATGCTTTATCGCAAAGACCTGCTTAGTAAGGCTGGCATACCTTATCCGGACAACAACTGGACTTGGGAGGACTTTTTTGCCTATTGCAAGCAAATTAACGATCCCGGACGCGGCGTCTATGGCGTAGCGTTGGGAAAGGGGCAGCAGGAAAGCTGGTATTGGGTACCTTTTCTTTGGTCGGCTGGCGGAGAAGTGATGGAGGAGGATGCAGCTGCCGATACTTGGCGCGCAGTGTTTGACAGCCCCGCAGCGGTCACGGCATTGGATTTCTATTTACGCTTGACCACTGAAAGATGGCTGGACAGAAATAACGTAACACGATATGGTTATGCTACCAAAGAGGGTGATGGGTCAGAAAAGTGGGAGCTTGGGCAGGTTGGTTTCATGCCGGCATATCTGAATGAGCGCATATTTTCTACTATCAATCCGGATTTAGTGGGAATTGCACCAGTGCCCTTTGGTTATCCGGATGAAAACGGGGTGCGCCATCGCGGCAACGAGATAAATTGCAGCATGCATGCTATTTTTGCCGGTTGCGATAATCCGGTGGTGCGTGATGCAGCCTGGGAGTATATACGTTTTTTGCCAGGGCGTGAAGCTACCAACATTTATGTGGATAAGATGGTCGAGGGTGGCCTGGGTAACTTTGTCAATCCCCTGCTGTTGCGTGAGTTCGGTTATGAGGACCTGGTGCGCCTTGCGCCGGTCGGTTGGGAAGAGGCCTTTAATATTTCAATCGAATGCGGCAAGCCGGAACCCTATGGACGTAATTGTCAATTGGTCTATGTCGAGATGACCCAGCCTATGCAGATGGCTGAAAACTTGGCTATGGCCAGAGACAATGTGCAGATTCCGCTGTGTAACGCTGAAGAATATGAGCAGGCTGAAAAATATTTGACCCTTAGTTTGGAGGAATTGCAGGCACGGGGCGCCACAGATGAAGATTTACAGGCTTGGGGCGCGGCGCATGAGGCGATGGAGCAGCGTCGTGCAGTCTTGCACCGGCTTTTAAGTACGGCGGTGGCCAATACGAACGAGAAAATGCTTGGTCTGCTGACTCCGGCGCAATTATTTGTACGCCGGCTCAGCGCTGTTTTGATGCTAGTCTGCATAGTTGTCGCTTTTTCCTTAGTATTCAAGCGTATTTTCAGGGCTTTCACGCCACCCAAGGTTGCTGGTCAGGAGCAGATTGCTTGGGGTTTCCGCAAATATAAATGGGCATATTTAATATTATTGCCGGCTTTATTATCCATACTGGTGTGGAAATATATTCCGCTAATCATGGGTTCGATAATGGCTTTTCAGGATTTCAAGATCATTGGCGAGTCTAAATGGGTCTGGTTGGACAATTTCGGCAATGTTCTTTGGGACCCGGAGTGGTGGGAAACTGTCTATAATTCCTTGAAATACTGCTTTTTAACTATAGCTTTAACTTTTTTGCCGCCGGTGATTCTGGCGGTATTTCTACAGGAAATCCCTTATGGTCGTATATTTTTCCGCACTGTTTTTTACTTGCCGGCGGTGATTACCGGTTTGGTGGTCATCTATCTTTGGCGTTCTTTTTACGAGCCCTCCGAGTTTGGTGTTCTTAACGCCGTGCTCATGAAAATTCCCGCCATCGGTATCATAGGCATAGCTTTGCTGCTGTTCATGATTTTGTACTTTTTTGCGCAACGCCTCTTTCTACATGGCAGCAAGGGCATGGCTGCTCTTTGTTTTGTAGCCGGGCTGTTGCTTTTCTATTATGTCTTCAGTTTTGCCTTGCCTATCTTCAACGATCCGCACCTTACTGTCCCCTGGTATAAACGGCTTTTTGCCACCATGCGCGATCCTTACCGCTGGCTGATGGATCCGAAAACGGCCATGCTTTGTTGCGTGCTGCCTACTGCTTGGGCGGGCATGGGGCCGGGCTGTCTTATTTATCTAGCTGCCCTCAAAGGTATAGCAGATGACTTCTATGAGGCTGCGGATATAGATGGCGCTACTTTTATCGACAAGATACTTTTCGTAGTCATACCCATACTGAAACCCTTGCTTATCATACAGTTTGTTGGTATCTTCATTCGTTCTTGGGAAAATACCGCTATGATTATGGCTATGACCGGTGGCTCCAGTGGTACCAACGTGGCCAGCCTGCTTATATTCTATAAGGCCTACATGTATCTGAAGTTCGGAACTGCGACCGCAATGGCATGGATATTGGGCTTTATGCTGATAGGATTTACCGTGTATCAACTGCAAATATTGTCGAAACTCGAGTTCAGAACCACGGGAAATAAAGCATAGTGCCGGCCGGGCAAGTATGGCCGGGAGCCTGATGCCGGGCAAGTATGGCCGGCCACAGGACAGCAGGTGCAGCATCAGTGGTCGGGTCGGGTCGCTGTTGCCCATTGGACTGGTCGGGGGATCAGCTGGAGCAGGCAGAAAACACTGCCAGAATCAACTGGTTTGTGAGACTCTCAGTTCGCTTACATATTTCATGTTTTGGTTTGCTTTTTATCAATTTAGCATCATATTATGTTCCTGTTATGATTGATGGTGGCTGTAGCTCAGTTGGTTAGAGCGTCTGGTTGTGGCCCAGAAGGTCGCCGGTTCAAGTCCGGTCAGTCACCCCATTTTGTAGTATTGGCCAAATCGGGATTCCGGTTTGGCTTTTTTTATTTCATAGAATATGCACATTTATCTTATAGGCCGCAAAAGAAGCCGTGAGTCAGGCGAATGAAAAAAATCATCTGATTGATCTGACAGATCGTTTTTTAACTACGAATATTCCAGCGTTCGCGTCACTTGAAAAAGTAAACGCACCTTTGCAGAAGTAAATGCACGTTGTGCGTAAAAATTGTGCGTTTAGTTTTACAAAAGGGGTGCATTTAGTTCTGCAATGCTTTTTTGTGACCGCTGTTGCCGC